>JADFVK010000146.1 GCA_015222495.1 Pseudomonadota bacterium | reverse complement strand
CTAATAATAGTGTTTTTTAGTGGGGATATATTAACATAAAAGTGATAAAAATTATATGCTTACTCTTAAGTTAATGGCATTGAAGGGACGGAAGCGGAATAACTATTAAAGGGTAATAGGGTACATAAGAAGTTGGCTATGTTCCTTAATAATCAATGGGTTTACGATTTTTCTTTGGCTCTTAATCTTGCCCTTTAAACTCAAAAGTGAGGATAAATACAGCGGGAGAGTGTGCAGAGAAGTGGTTGGCATCATTGGGGACGCTCAAGGACATCCATGCCACGCTATATGAAAACTTCCATGTTTTCATAATCCCCAATGATGCCAACCACTTCTCTGTGCAATCATTTTCCAAAGTACTTATCCGAACGTATACCCCATCTTTTGTTCTTTGTTTGTTAAGACATAGAAGACCAATAACCGGTTTTACCGCCTTCTTTTTCTAATAAGCGTACATTGCCCATTATCATGCCGCGGTCAACAGCCTTACACATATCATAAATGGTGAGTAAGGCAACTTGTGTGGCGGCTAATGCTTCCATCTCCACGCCTGTTTTGCCATCTGTTTCAACAGTGCAACGACACATAACTTTGTTTTCTGGCTCGTTTACATCAAGTTCCAGGTCAACATGTGTCAGTGCCAGTGGATGACATAAGGGAACAAGATTAGCGGTTTGCTTGGCTGCCATAATGCCAGCAACTCGAGCAATACCCAGGACATCCCCTTTTTTATTTGTTCCCTGGATAATAAGTGCCAGAGTTTCAGCCTGCATACTGATTTCACCACCAGTTACAGCACGTCTGTGAGTGATGGCTTTTGCCCCCACATCGACCATATGGGCTTCACCCTTATTATTAAAATGTGATAATTTACTCATAAAATTCACTTATTGCTATGCGTTGAAAGAAAAATTGTTTTATAGTAGTTTTATTGGTTGATTATACGTTTAAATAAGATAAAATTCAGCATTCAATTATAAGCCTGGAAAATGCAGTAGCCTAGGATAAAAGAGCGAGGTCAGAGTGAGTATAGAAGTTAAATTTTTTGCCAGTATGCGTGATTTAATCGGAGATGATTGTGAAATAGGCAGTGAAACTCTGAAAGAACATACTATTTCCACTGTGGATGATATCTGGGATCATTGTGCCAGGGGTAAGACACGACCTGAGAATGTACTTATTGCAGTGAATATGAATTATGTGGATGGAAAAGCTCTGGTGAAAGAGGGAGATGAAGTGGCTTTCTTTCCCCCGGTGACGGGAGGTTAAAATGACTATTATTATTGATTCAAAAGCGTTTGATCCATGGAAGGTTTTAGATGATTACCAGCAAAACATGCCTCATTTAGAAGGTCAGTATGGGGCGACTGCGGTTTTTGTAGGAACCATGCGTGATTTTAATGAAGGTGATAATGTTTCAGAGATGTTTTTAGAGCATTATCCCGGTATGACAGAACGGCATCTGGAAAATATATGTAAGTTGGCAACCGGGGAATATCAATTATTAGAAAGTTTAGTAGTACATCGTGTCGGTGCTATTAAGCCCAATGAGCCTATTGTATTAGTAGCAGTCTGGACAGCACATCGAAAACAGGCTTTTGAAGCTTGTCGGGAAATTATGGAAGATTTAAAATCCAAAGCCCCTTTTTGGAAAAAAGAACAATTGAAGGATGGCCAGGATCGCTGGGTGAAGAAAAATACTAACGGCTATTAAAATGGGCGTTCGGGAATGGAGTGTAAAAAACGCACTTTGTTGTGTGGCTTGTAATTCAGGAGGACGCTCAAGTACCTCCATGTAACGCTCATCCTCGGCATCCATGCCTCGAAAAGCCTCCTGAACCACAAGCCACACAACAAATTGCTCTTACGTCATTCCCTCTCTATGGGCGTGAAGAGCAAAAGAAAAATCAAAAGATAAGAGAAATAACTTGCAAACTCCTAATACTCGATATTTTGCCTCTTGATTATCGCTAGTAATAAAATTGTGCAAATGTGACTCTTGGGTGATGATTGAGGTCGTTTATGGTGGTGATTTTATCAAAGGAATATGTTTTTAATAGTGTTTGAACTTCATTTGCCTGTGTATGGCCATGTTCAAAAAATAACCAGCCCTCTGGTTTTAAATAATCGACTGAATTTTTTATAATCTGCTTGATATCATTTAAACCCTTATCATTTGAAATGAGTGCCTGGGTGGGTTCAAATATTCTTACATTTTCCTCTAAAAGTGGGTCATCTTCTGCAATATAGGGTGGATTTGAAATGATTATGTCAAATTTTTCTATGTCTGAGTTTTTAATAATGGCATCAAACCAATGCGATGGTAGGAAATTGATATTTTTTAGCTTTAGATTGCTGGCATTTTTTTCAGCTATTTCTAAAGCATCATGACTAATGTCTGTGGCAAGCACTTGTGACAGCGGTCTTTCTGATGCAATGGCCAGTGCAATTGCTCCGGAACCTGTGCCTAAATCCAGTATATGAGTTTCTTCTGTGCTAGATATTTTCTCTAAGGCAGATTCGACTAATAATTCAGTTTCAGGTCGGGGGATTAATGTATGGGAATTGACCTTCAGGCTAAATGTCCAGAAGTCTTTTGTGCCGGTGATATAAGCAATAGGCATACCTGATTCGCGTAAATTCAGATCGTGATTATATTGTTGAATTTGTTTTGCTGTGAGTGTTTTTTCTGGCCAGGTTAATAGCCAGGTTTTTGTGAGAGGAGGGTGAACTGTTTTATTTAAAACCTGAAGTAATAAGATTTCACTATCAAGCTTTGCTGTATCACTTGAGTGTAGCTGCTTAATAGCTGTATCTAATGCTTCAGTAATGGATAATGAGTTGGCAGGCATTATTCTTCAGACATAGATGCCAGTAATTCAGCCTGATATTCACTTAATAGAGGATCAATAACTGAGCCTAAATCACCATTCATGACTTCTTCTAATTTATACAGAGTTAAACTAATACGATGATCCGTTACACGTCCCTGAGGATAGTTATAGGTTCTGATGCGTTCACTGCGATCACCGCTGCCTACTTGTAGTTTTCGATTAGCCGCTTGCTCTGAATGTTGTTTTTCTTGATCAGCAGCTAAGATGCGGGAGGTGAGCATTGATAATGCTTTGGCTTTGTTTTTATGCTGTGAGCGTTCTTCCTGACACTCCACTACAACACCTGTTGGCAGGTGGGTCAGACGAATGGCTGAGTCTGTTTTATTAATATGCTGTCCCCCGGCTCCGGATGCTCTGAACGTATCAACACGCAGATCTTTAGGATTAATTGTTATGGCTTCCACTGCTGCCACTTCAGGAATAATAGCGACAGTACAGGCTGAAGTATGAACTCGACCCTGAGACTCTGTCTCCGGTACTCTCTGTACCCGATGTGCACCGGATTCAAATTTAAGTTTTGAATAAGCACCCTGTCCTACAATACGTGCAACAATTTCTTTATAGCCACCATGATCGCCGCAGTTTTCAGACATGATTTCTACAGTCCACTTCTGTGTTTCAGCATAACGGCTATACATTTTAAATAAATCACCTGAGAAAATTGCGGCTTCATCACCACCGGTTCCGGCACGAACTTCCAGGAAGATATTGCTATTATCATTGGGATCTTTGGGTAATAGCATTTTTTGCAATTCAAGTGAAAAACGTTCCTGATCCTGTCTGGCTTCTTTGATTTCTTCATTGGCCATTTCTTTCATTTCAGGATCACTGTCTGAGAGCATCTCATTGGCGGTTTCAATGGTTTCAATGGTTTCATTATATGAGGAAAAACATTCTACAATAGGGCGAAGTTCGGCATATTCTTTGGATAGATCACGAAATTGATTCTGATCTGCCATGACTTCCTGTTGTGATAATAGGATGGCGATTTCTTCGTATCTCTCAGTGAGAACTTCAAGTTTATTGCTTATGGAGGATTTCATAATGTTCTGTATCAACTGTTAAGTTTAATGACTTAGAGGTTAGTTGTAATTTCAATCTTTTATTTCAAGGTCAAATAATTCAATTGCCGCATCAACGAGTTCGGTACGACCATCCATACCAGCCTGTTTTATTTGTATACAGGGCTGGTGGATCAGTTTGTTGGTGAGCTGGTGGGCCAGGTATTCAAGGACTTCATCGACCGACTGACCATTATGAAGTTGTTTTTTTGCATGTTTTACTGCCTGTTCACAAATATCACCTGCTTTGCTGCGATATTGGCACATGGTGGTGATTGAATTCAGTGAACGCTGCCAGTTCATAAAGTGACTAACTTCGACATCAATAATTTCTTCTGCCTTAAGGGCCGCTTCCTGACGGGATTTTAGACCTTCATCAATAATTTCTTTCAGATCATCTACGGTATATAAAAATACATCTTCCAGATCACTAACCTGTTCTTCAATATCTCTGGGGACAGCAATATCCACCATAAAAATAGGTTTGTGCTTGCGCTTCTTGATGGCAGACTCTACTGTGCCCTTGCCTAAAATAGGTAATTGACTGGCTGTGGAGCTAATCACAATATCTGCTTCAGCTAAATGTGCTGGAATTTCATTTAAGGCAATAGCATAGCCATCAAACTCATGAGCCAGTAAATGGGCTTTTTCCAGAGTTCTATTGGCGATGATAATTCGGCCAATGCCGGACTCTTTTAAATGACGAGCCACCAGCTCAATAGTTTCACCTGCACCGATTAACAATGCAGTATGCTCATGAAAATCACTAAATATTTGTTTGGCCAGGCTGACTGATGCAAAAGCAACAGAGACTGCACTGGCACCAATTGCAGTATCAGTGCGAACCTGTTTGGCACAGCTGAACGTATGCTGAAAAAGTTTGTTGAGCATTTGCTGAACAGTATTACTTTTTCGTGCCACAGCAAAAGCAGATTTTAATTGTCCCAGAATTTGCGGTTCGCCTAAGACTAAAGAGTCTAAACCACTGGCAACGCGTAACATATGCCTGACAGCATCTTTGTTGGGATGTAAATAAAGGTATTCTGAAATATCAGTATCTTCCAACTGGTGGAAACTTTTAAGCCATTGTACTAATGCTTCAGTGGCTACTGATGTATCATCATCTTCGCAATTAAGCTGGCAATAAATTTCAGTACGATTACAGGTGGATAAAATAACGGCTTCATTAACTGCTTCCTGAGAGACTAAGTCTTTTAAAGCATCTGGCACAGTATCAGGGGCAAACGAAAGTTGCTCTCTGATTTTTACCGGTGCAGTTTTATGATTAATACCAAGTGCAAGCAAGGACATAGATAAAGTGTATCGTCAGTTTTTTATTAGTAATGAAGAACTCATGTTCTTATAATTATTCTTAGAACAGAGCATTTTGCGTAAATTTTAACTAAAACTCAAGTAATCTCTCGTTTTATTATGAATTTAAGACATAATCTATCTGTTTTATGATATAAAGAGCTTTTTTATTGAATGCTAGGGGCTGATATGCTTTCAGAAGTGCAAAAACAATTTATTTTTAAACGTACATTGTTTCAGAAAGTTTCTGGTTTTTTGACCTGGAGTATTGGCTGTTCTTCTGCAATTGCCTGGGCATTGATCTATTGGCTTAAACCGGAAATGGTCGATCCTCAGACTGTTTTACAACTTTTAAAAGAAAAAAAGGCAAGCGGCATAGATTTGAGTCAATTAACGGATATTTCTATTTTAGCAGTCACCGGAGTGACTGCTATTTCAGCTTTATTTTTTATGATGATTGTATTGGCTTTATTGATGTACTCATGGAATAAAAAGGAAAAACAATACCTGGATATTATTAATAGCCTGGAAAAATAAGTTTGAAAGAGTTATTTGTCACAGCCCAAAACCCGCCCGAATTCGGCAAAACTTTTAGCTACTTCTGTGGTATCTATTTCCAGGCCTAATAGTTTACTTAATACACTAATTGAGAAAATTCCGCGGATTTGATAAGCATCAGGATTGCTATTATCTAACACCAGTGAATGTTGTCTATGTAATTTTTCCATAGTTATAAATACATCCCCAACTTTGGCATGTTCAACTGCAGACCATTCCATTGCATCGATAGTATCAATACCAGTCATAATGTCTAACACACAAATTTCTGAGCGTGGCACATTATTACTCTGTTGAAATAATATCGGGCGTTCACCCTGTAGATCACTATAAGTAATCAGGCCGATAATTCTTTCCTTTGCATCAGTCACAAATAATAACTTAATTTTCTTTTCTATCATTAAGTCATTGGCTTCGTTCAGACTGGAAGAGGGGGATATGGTCACTGCCACAACTTCGCTTAAATCAGTCATAACTTTGGTGGCAGGATCTTCTAATTTAATGATATTACTTTGTGAATAAAGGCTGGGTGAACATAACGTAGCAGCAACTTGTAGTGGCTTTACTTCTAGTTCTTGATAATTACAAGGCATTATATTTCCTTTTAGGTTTCTTGTTGTATTGCTTGCTTTAAAAATAGTCATAAAAGTTATTAATAGCAAGAAAAAAATAAAAAAATTATGAATTAGTTGTTTTAGTCATATAATATCCCCTTAAGATAGAAGAGGATTTTATATGTGGTTACAAAAAGAAGTTGTTTTATGTGCTTATCGACGTGGTTTCCACCTGATAAGTCATGAAGTTTTAAAGGAATTACCTGAATTATACGAATTTCGTATAGGTATGCTGAATATCTTCATTAAACATACATCGGCCTCATTAACTATCAATGAGAATGCAGATCCTTCTGTACGAGAGGATTTTGAAAGTTATTTTAATCATTTTGTGCCTGAAAATGAGGTTTATTATCAACATGTTGATGAAGGTTCAGATGATATGCCGGCACACTTAAAATCCAGTATATTAGGCAGCAGCTTAAATATTCCTATCACGGAAGGCCGTTTAAATATGGGAATATGGCAGGGTATTTATCTATGTGAGCATAGAAATCATGCATCTGGGCGACGCCTGGTTGTGACTCTTAATGGAGAATAATTACTGTGCAATGAGTATCTGCTGAAATTTTGCTATAATACGGGAATTTTTAAATTTGTCATATGTTTGAGGGATAAGGAATGAGTTGGTGGGGTAAATTTTTAGGTGGTGCTGTTGGCCTTAGCTTTGGTGGACCCTTAGGTCTGCTTATTGGTGGGATTTTAGGTCATAAATTTGTTGATAAGCCAATACAGCAGGGTTTAGGCCAGGGTGTTGATAATGAATTGACTCAGGCGGCTTTTTTCTCTGCAACATTCTCAATTATGGGACATATAGCAAAAGCTGATGGTCGTGTGAGCGAGAATGAAATTGCTATGGCCAGGCAGATCATGGATCACATGAAACTGCAGGGTGAACAAAAACAAGCTGCTATTGACTTATTTAATCAGGGAAAAAGTTCAGGCTTTGATTTGGAGGGGGTTTTATCACAATTTAAACAGGTGGCAGGGCGACGTACAACTTTGCTGCAGATGTTTCTGGAAATACAGCTCCATGCTGCTTATGCTGATGGCAAAATGGATACGTCTGAACGTGATATTATTTTTAAAATTGCTCACTACCTGGGATTTTCATCACAGCATGTAGAACAATTAAGTGCATTGGTTCGCTCTAGTCTCGGAATGGGTAGAAATCGTTATAATTTTGGACAGGGTGAAACTTATAAAAGTGATAAAGATTTACTAAAAGAAGCCTATGAAATGTTAGGTGCTAATGCTGCGATGAGTGATGCAGAAGTTAAGAAAACCTATCGTCGTTTAATGAATCAACATCATCCGGATAAGCTTGTATCTAAGGGATTACCGGAAGAAATGATTCAAATTGCGACAGAAAAAACCCAGCAAATAAAAGCCGCTTATGAATTAATTAAAGATTTTCGTAAGAAGGGATAGTTGAATCTAAATTAATAGTAATTATTCAGTATATTTGTGAGCAATAACCCTTGCAGGTCTACGCTCACTCGTTTTTCAGACTTTGAAAACTCGCTACGCTTGCTATGCCCGCTTTTGGGTGCAGACAGTCCAAAGTCTGAAAAACAAGCAATCATAGCCCATTAAATGATTCATGGTGTGTAGTTACAATTAATATATCTTAGACTCCCCTTCTGGACGTTTCTTAAAGCGTTTATAAGTCCATTGGTACTGAGCAGGTAATTGGCGTACACAAAGTTCAACACCTCTGTTTAATTCACTGGCTGCCTTGATGGGATCAGGATCAGTCAT
>JADFVK010000145.1 GCA_015222495.1 Pseudomonadota bacterium | reverse complement strand
TTGTAGCTCAGGAGGCTTTTTGAGGCATGGATGCCGAAGATGAGCGTTACATGGACGTACTTGAGCGTCCTCCTGAGTTACAATCTACACACCGAAGTGCGTTTTTAAGACTATTCCCGAATGACTCTTAAAGTTGTATAGAAGACAAAAGTACGCAATAATTTGAAGAACCATAATGTAAAGGTTTATAAAGACAATGTCAGCAGAAAATAACTTACCGATAATGAATCCTATTCCCGGCTTTAGCCTGGGTACGACTTGTGCTGGGATAAAAGTAGAAGGTCGTAAGGATCTTGTAGTAATGTCTTTTGATGCTGCGGCAAATGTAGCAGGGGTTTTTACTCAGAATGCTTTTTGTGCAGCACCTGTACATGTTGCTAAGGAGCATTTGCAGCATAGTAAAGCTAAGCATAGCAATCAGTATTTTGTCATTAATACCGGTAATGCCAATGCTGGAACAGGTGCACAGGGTATGTTGGATGCCCAAAAAACCTGTCAGGCTATGGCTGAACTTGCTGTAACTGAAGAGTATTCTGTGTTACCTTTTTCGACCGGTGTTATAGGAGAGACTTTACCAGTTGACAAGATTTTAAGTGCACTACCTGAGGCTCTGAAAAATATATCAGAAGATGGCTGGAGTGATGCTGCAGAAGGGATTCTTACCACAGATACACGAACTAAAGGTGCCTCAGTACAACTGGAATTAAATGGTAAAACCATTAGTGTTACAGGTATTTCTAAGGGCTCGGGTATGATACGGCCTGATATGGCAACCATGTTATGCTTTGTGGCCACTGATGCTAATATTGAACAGCCTATTCTGCACAAGCTTTTAAAATATGCTGCAGATCATTCTTTTAATCGAATCACGGTTGATGGTGATACTTCGACTAATGATGCCTGTATGTTGGTTGCTACGGGACAGGCGATGGAAAACGCGATTGATTCCGAGTCTCAGCCTGAATATTTAATTTTACGCGATGCAATAACAGCTGTTTATGAGCAATTAGCCAAGGCTATTATTCTCGATGGTGAGGGTGCCACAAAATTAATGACTATTCAGGTTCAAGCTGGTCTGGATGAACAGGAGTGTCAGGATGTTGCTTATACCATTGCTCACTCACCCCTGGTTAAAACTGCTTTTTTTGCCAGTGATCCAAATTGGGGACGTATTCTCGCAGCTGTAGGGCGTTCTGGAATAAAAAATCTGGATATTAATGCCCTGGAAATTTTTCTTGATGAGGTTTGTCTGGTCAGTCAGGGAGGTCGTTCAGTAGATTATACGGAAGAACGAGGACAGGCAGTAATGGATCAGGATCAAATTACTATTAGAGTTATTCTTAATAGAGGTGTTGCCAGTACTCAAATATGGACTTGTGACCTATCCTATGAGTATGTGAAGATAAATGCAGAATATCGAACTTAAGGCGGTTCAAAATATACTTCATGTTGCGGTTGTTGCTATATTAAAAGCTGATAGAGTCTTAATTTCTAAAAGAGCAAAAGAAGCACATCAGGGTGGTCTATGGGAATTCCCCGGGGGGAAGGTTGAAACTGGTGAAGATATTGAGACCGCCTGTGTAAGAGAAATACAGGAAGAGCTGGGAATTAGGCTAGTTGAAACCAGGCCTTTAATTAAGATTTTACATTATTATACTGATAAAAGTGTTTTATTAGAAACACGATTATGTACTGTGTTTGATGGGCGGGAATACCCGTTAGCTGATATGCATACAATAGGTGAGCAATATGGCCTGGAAGGGCAGCAGGTCAAGTGGGTTCAACTTAAGAAATTAAATAACTATCAGTTTCCGGAAGCCAATCAGAGTATTATTGATGCTTTAACTTTAGCTGATAAGTATGTTATTTCTCCCGACTGTTCTGGAATAGAAGTAGAGAAATTTATTGAGCA
>JADFVK010000144.1 GCA_015222495.1 Pseudomonadota bacterium | reverse complement strand
CATTTAAAATATCAGAGTGATATTGGCAATCTGAATGATCAATTAAACTTAGCTAATGAAGACTCCTCCACTCAGATTAAAACACTCAAACAAGAAATTAAAGATCTTAATAAAGCCATAGAACGGGATTCTCTTTCTACTAATAAGCAACAACAAGCCTATTCCAATGATCTGGATGAAGCCCGACAGGCTATTGTCCAGGCAGAAGAACAGACACAGGCTATTGAAAAAGACTATGAACAATTGGAGTCTGAACTTAAACAAAGCCAAACCAATACAGATGAGCTTAAATCAGAGCTGGATGCTGATAAGCAATCATTAGTCGATGAAAGACAAAATACCACTGATGAGCATTTAAAAAATCAGAATAAAATAGAAAACCTTAAAAATCAATTAAATTTAGCTAGTGAGGAATCAATTCTTCAGATTAAAGAATTCAAAAAGGAAATAAAGTCACTTAATACAACCATAGAAAATAATTCTCTTTCCACTAATGAACAACAAGAAATTTACACAAAAGATTTAGATGAAGCCAAACAAACAATTAGTCAGGCTGAAGAAGAAAACCAGTCAATCACAAAAGCACGCGATCAATATGAATCTGAACTTAAACAAAGTCATACTGATTTAGAAGATTTAAAATCTGAATTACAATCCTTAGTGGACAATAATAAACAACTTTTAGAAGATCAAATCAAGCAAGAAAATACTATGCAGGTAAAAATTGAATCTGCACATGAAGAAATTGAGCATTATAAGCAGCAAAGCAATCTTTCTGAACAAGCACATAAAAATGCAGAAAAAGAAATATTACGTCTCAATAAAAATATCAAAAATATGAATATAGAGCATAATGAACAAATCCCTAATAAAAAATCAAAAGATAAAATTAAAAAACCGAAACAAGTAAAAGCTACTAAACTGAAAAAAGAGCCCCCTGTATTGCAACCAATTTTGCTCAATAAAGAAGACAATAATGAGCTAACAATTGATTATGATTTACTTAATCAACGCTAATCATTTCTATCAGCCTCTCTAACCTGGTTATATTTTGCTCAACGATAAACTAAAAAAAACGATACAAACCGCCTATAGTCGTATTCTGGAAAGTAAAGAACTTAAGCCTCGTTATGGTCAAAAGTTAATGATAGCAGATATTGCCAAAACACTTGGAAATATCAATAAAGATAATCCTGAAGTCCCAAATATTTGCACTCTTGAAGCAGGAACAGGTACTGGTAAAACCATCGCCTATCTGGTTTCAGCCCTACCTATTGCAAAAGAACTTAAAAAAAAGCTCATTATTTCTACTGCAACTATTGCCTTACAGGAGCAAATTCTTAATAAAGATCTTCCTGATTTACAACGACATAGCGGTTTAAATTTTAGTTTTACTCTGGCTAAGGGACGTAGACGCTATGTATGCTTATACCACCTTAATCGCTATGCAACTCAGGATCATCAAACAGAAATTGATTTATCCTCCGCTCAGAACGATGATACAAGTTCAGCTCAAACCTTATACAATAATAAAGATGATATAAAACTTTATTCAGAACTCTCAAAGGCATGGGAAAGGAAAGAATGGGATGGTGAAGTGGACAGCTGGAAAGACTTTATCCCTCATAGCAGCTGGACCCCTTTAACCTCAGATCAACACCAATGCAGTGGCAAACGCTGCTCATACTATAATGAATGTATTTATTTTAAAGCCCGAGAAAGAGTTTTTAAAGTAGATTGTATTGTAGTCAATCATGATTTGGTCTTAAGTGATTTAAATATGGGTGGTGGGTTTATACTTCCTGCTCCAGATGAAAGTATATATATATTTGATGAAGGACATCATTTACCTGCTAAGGCGATCAACCATTTTAAATTTTCTTTTCGTATTAATTCCAGTATTAAATGGTTAGATACCATTAATGCTTCATTGAAATCATTTTCTAGTGCAACTAAACCACCCAGACATATTTTACAAATCATTAATAATAGTCCTGAACTCATTAAAGATGTTTCTGAACAATGTAAGGAATTACAAGCACTGGTTAACCAGTTACAATTTCCTGAAAGCCATTATTCCAGTAACGAGAAATATGAAAATGTACTGCGCTTTGAATTTGGTCAGGTACCTGAAGAATTACGTGAACAAAGCCAGAGTCTTCTCAATAACTTTGAAAACTTATATAAACTATTTAATCCCATCACATCATTTCTAAAAGAAGTATTAGAAGGTGATATGGGTGACTTTAAAACAAAATATGCCGAGCAGTGGTTACCTGTTTTGTCTCCAATGCAGAATCGTGCCGAAGCAGCAATGAGTCTATTTCAGGATTTTTCATCAACAAAAACTATTATTGAAAAAAACTCTAAACAGCCTCCCAATGCACGTTGGCTTAATAGAATAGAAGATAACGAAGGCAAGGATCTGGAACTCTCCTGTAGCCCTACTCTGGCAGCGAATACTTTAGAGCAAATATTATGGTCACAATGTTATGGTGCAGTTATTACCAGTGCCACTATTGCCGCTTTAGGAAATTTTAACCGTTTTATTTTAAATTCAGGGGTTCCGGGTACCTTTAATATCTTACCCAGCCCTTTTAACTATCAGGAAAATGTTGAGTTTATTGTACCCGCAATGCAATGTGATGCCACACAATACCAGGCCCACACAGATGAAGTCATTGATATACTGGAAAAAATAATTGATACAGAAAAAGGCACCCTGGTTTTATTTTCATCTAAAAAACAAATGAATGATGTGGAATATGCTTTATTACGTAGTGATAGTATCTGGAAAAGGCTACTATTAACCCAGGGACAACGAAATAAACAAGTCATCATTAATGATCATAAGAAACAAATTGATAAGGGTAAGGGCAGTGTTATTTTAGGCTTAGCCAGTTTTGCCGAAGGTATAGATCTACCAGGCAAATATTGTGAACATGTGATCATAGCCAAACTCCCCTTTTCTGTACCTAATGATCCGGTTGACGCTTCTCTCACAGAATGGTTAGAATCTCAGGGTCGTAATGCTTTTATGGAAATTTCCGTTCCAGATGCATCCATAAAACTAGTACAAGCCTGCGGGAGATTGATTCGAAAAGAAACCGATAAAGGCAGAATAACACTACTGGATAAACGTATTTTCACTAAGTTTTACGGCAAGAAAATCCTCAATGCTCTACCCCCTTATCAATTCAAAATTAATGTCGATATTAAAGATATTATTATTTGATTTTTTTAATCTCACTAGAAAAAAAGTAAAAGTATAAACTAAGCACAAAAAAGTTGCTGACTGATAATAGAATAAATATAGTTTCAATGGGCTGATTGTTCAATAATATAAGAATAATTGCCGAACACACCATAAAAAATGCATTAGTAATATTATTGGCTGCAATAATTCTGGAACGAGTTTTAATTTCACTAAATTCCTGTAATACGACATATAACGGTACAATATATAAGCCGGCTGATATCCCAATAGCCATCATATCAAATAAAATCCATAGGGTTCGCATATTTTCAAATAATGATTGCCAGCTATACAATATGCTAATTTGAGTTAAATCATTTATATATTCCAGATGCAAACTATTCCAATATAGGTGGGCTGAAAATAAGCTAATACCTATTGTGCCTATAACAACCCATTTTAGACTTCTTCTTAATACACCTGCTTGACCAACAATCAGCGTACCTATTCCAACACCTATAGTGAAAACAGCCAGTAATAAGGTCACTACTAACTCTTCACCATAAAGGACATTTTTACTATATCCCGGTAATATGGTTAACACTGTCGCACCTAAAAACCAAAACCATGATATAGATAACACAGTACCCAACAAGAGTTTATGCTGCTTAACTCTACTCAATATATTGATAGTTTCTGTAAATATATTCCAGTTAATTTTCAGATCTTTATTAGCTGAATCAGCCACAGGAATATATTGACTGGATAATCGCCCAAGTATGGCCACAAAAATAACAACAAAGCTAATATAAAAAGTCTCATCCGTATCTAATGACACTAGAATACCACCTAAAATAGTACCTGTTAATATAGCGATAAAAGTACCCATACCAAAAAGAGCATTAGCTTTTATTAAACCATTTTCATTTAAATGCTGTGGCAAGATACTATATTTAACAGGACCAAATAGTGATGACTGACAGCCCATAAAAAAAAGAACAGCAATTAAAAAAAAGATATTGTTAAAATAAAAACCTATTATGGTCGATAGCATAATAACTATTTCTAAAACCTTTATTAACCTTATAAGCTTTGATTTTTCGTATTTATCTGCTAACTGTCCTGCTATGCTGGAAAAAAGAAAAAAAGGTAAGATAAATAGCCCAGCACTTAGAGGAATTAAAATAGCTGGAGAAACCTGGCTATAGAGAGTAGATTGATAGCTGATTAATATAATAAGAGCATTCTTATAAATATTATCATTAAAGGCACCTAAAAACTGTGTCCAGAACATGGGAGCAAAAAAACGACTCCTAATAAGAGTCCTATAATTCATTATTAATATTGCTTTTATAAAACTCAGGCTTTCCCTTTAAGCCCGCATTTTGATAATCCGTTAAAAGAGCTGAGACTACTTCCAGACGAGATTCATCAGTCTGAATTGTAAAAATATTTCCTTTAAAGGCATAATATAAATAATCAAATAGTTTACGTAATGATATCTGATGTGTTTTAGCAGAATAAGCATATAACCAGTCACTAAATTTTAAAAACCTTTCAAAAGCCTGATCTTCAAGCAATATTAAAAGAGTCTTTTTAAAACAACCCGAGTTAGGAATGAGCTCCCAATATCTTGCAAAACGGGTCATTCTTTGTATCTCATCAAAACTAATCCTATCAGTTTCCAAGATACTATAAGGAGAAAGGGGATCAAACTTCAGTTTAAATTCTTCACTATGACGTATAACCGGTGTACCTCTTAGTCTTTTTAAAATGCCCACTTGTATATCCTGAGGCTTTAGAGCATAGAGTTTGTTAAATCCTTTGGCAAAACTTTGTATGTCTTCACCGGGTAATGCAAATATTAAGTCAGCATGAATATGAGCCTTAGAATAATTTTTTAACCAGGAGATATTCTCAATTGTTTTATTATTATCCTGTTTACGACTTATTAATGATTGAACATCAGGATTAAAACTTTGTACACCTAGTTCAAATTGCAAAGTTCCCTCTGGAAATTGAGCAATTATATTTTTTAAAGCGGAGGGCAATCGATCGGGTATAATTTCAAAATGTAAAAATAATTTTTCATCTAGACGTTCAAGAAAGAACTCAAGAATTTTAAGACTGCTTTCTATTTTTAAATTAAATGTTCTATCAATAAACTTAAAATTGCGTCCTCCTCGCTGATATAAAATATCCATTTCTTTTAGAAATAAATTATTATCAAATGCTATCGCCGTTTTGTCCAAAGCTGATAAGCAAAATTCACACTTAAAGGGACAGCCACGGGATGCTTCTACATATAATACCCGATTTTTTATATCCTCATCTGTATAGTACTGATAGGGAAATTTTATATCTTCTAATGCCAGGGGCTTTGATTGATGGACTTTATTGAGAAATAATTTAGCGGAAGTTTGTTTATCTATTATGTCACGACAAAGCTGAACAAAAGCCAGATCAGCTGCACCGCTAATTAAATAATCACTGAGTTGATAAACTCTTTGTTGTTCAAATTCATAACTTACCTCTGGCCCACCAATAATGATAATGATATCCGGTGCTATGGTTTTTAATAAAGCAATAACCTGGGTACTATGTTCAACATTCCATATATAAATACCAAAACCAATGATTTTTGGCTGGTACTTTAGAATTTTTTCTACAATATCTGCTGCTCTTAAATGGTGGGTAAATTCAAGTATTTTTGTTTGGGATTGTAGTTCATCAAGATTCGCATAGAGATATCGCAAACCAATGGATGCATGAATATAACTTGCATTGATAGTACTGAGAATAATATCAGATGATGCAGATATTGGCATAATTTAAAACTAAAAACTCATCAGCTTAAAAGGGGGACTTCAAGCTGATGTAAAAATTAAGAGTTAAATCTTAGTTATTTGGTCCGTAGTATGGCTGTTGATATGGGTTACCATATGATCCATTTTGATAATTGCCATAAGGTGAATTATATGGATTTTGTTGATAATAATTTCCGCCCTGGTAAGGTTGGTTCTGGTAAGCAGGCTGCTGAGGAGCTTGATTTACTGGGACAGGAACTGGCACAGGTACAGGCACAGGTACATATTTTGTTATAGTTTTGACAACGTCAGTCACTTCAGTAATTACAGCTTCAGGCATTGTCTGTGTTTCAGTTGTTGTTTCTGCAACAGGTGCTTCAACTATAGTTTTTGTTTCTACTACTTTAGCAATAGTTTCTGTTTTTACAATAACATCTGTCTCCGGGTCTTTTGCAATAGTTTCTTTTTTAATCACTATAGCTTCAACTACAGGAGTTGGTTCAGGAGCAGGAGCAACTTCAACTACAGGAGCTACCTCTACTTCAACAATAACAGGAGCAGCATCTGTTCGAGCCTCAACAATCACATCAGCTGAGCCATAACGATTATCCATGTCATATGAAATATAAAATCCCATGACAACAATAATAGCCAGCATAACCAGATAAAAATTTACATCCGAAGATTGTTTATTTGTATTACTCATAATCACTCCAAAATTAATATTAGAAAAACTTAATACCAGTATACTAGCCTATACCCCATTGAAAAGCAAAATAAACAGAAAAAGTATTAAAAAGCTTTGACATAAAGGCTTTAAATCATATTCTCCTTGCTTCTATCATCAGTAATTTCATTTCTTTCACTGCATCTTTTAAACCGACAAAAAGTGAATGAGCTATAATTGCATGGCCAATATTCAATTCTTCAAGTTCAGAAATTGCTGCAATATCCTGTACATTATGGTAATGAAGTCCATGTCCCGCATTCACACGTAAGCCAATGGATTTTGCATAGATAATAGATTCTCTTATGCGTTGAAATTCTTTTTGTTGCTCCAAACCTGCCAAATCAGCATAATGACCTGTATGGATTTCAATAAAAGGTGCTTTAACTTCAGCGGCTGCATCTATTTGATTCTTATCCGCATCAATAAATAATGAAACACGAATTCCAGCTTCATCTAATCGTTGACATGCCTCTCTAATTTTGGCTATTTTTGAAGCCACATCCAAACCACCTTCTGTAGTCAACTCTTCACGTTTTTCTGGTACCAGACAACAATCTTCCGGTTGCACTTTTTCGGCAATAGTTAACATAGAATCTGTTACAGCCATTTCTAGATTCATCTTAGTTTGCAAAACATCCTTAATCAGGTACACGTCTCTTTCTTGTATATGACGTCGATCTTCTCTCAGGTGTAAGGTAATACTATCGGCACCTGCCTGTTCAACATCCATTGCAGCCTTTACAGGATCAGGATAACGTGTACCTCTGGCTTGTCGTAAAGTGGCAATATGATCAATATTCACGCCTAATAAAATAGTATTTTTACTACTCAAAATAACTTCCTTTTAATTTGTAAATTTCTGAAAAAAAATGCAGGATATAATTGCTACTTTGCAAACACTTGCTTTGATTAACAATATAATTGTTTGAATAATTCACGGCTTTTTAAGGGCTTATCACCTAAGTGTTCATTAATTGCCCATTTTAATAGCTGTTTACTTTCTTGCAAAGTTTTATGATCATGTAAATCTTTTTTTTCTAAATTAATCAATGTTTGCCCACTAATTGCTAATTGTTTTATACCAGGTATATTAATCAAACTTGGACCTGATTCCATAGTATAAAAGTAATTTGCGCCTGGACTTATTAACTCACCTGATGACACTTCATTAACAAGGTTCAAAGCATAACCCAACTGCTCAAGTAAATTTAACTCAAATAT
>JADFVK010000021.1 GCA_015222495.1 Pseudomonadota bacterium | reverse complement strand
TTATCGGGGGATCAAGGTGTTCTCATACCCGTTGCGAATGTTAAGCATTTAATGTTACGTAAAGAAGTGGTTGAAGCTGCAGAGGCTGGAAAATTTAGTATATATCCTATCGAAACCATTGATGATGCAATTAGTGTTTTAACCGGCGTTGAGGCCGGTATAAAGGGTAAAACCGGAAAGTACTCAAAAAATTCCATTAATCAACGAATTGAAGCTAGGTTGGCGAAACTCGAAAAAGCGCGATTGAAAAATATGCACCCGGCTTTGGAAAGCTGAAACACGATATATTTAAAGGGTATTTAGATGTAGTAGCTCAAACCTGATCTAACAGCTTAATAAATAAGCTTCGATAAAATTTGACAGTTGGCAAAGTCTCAAATTAGCCATTAGTTGACTTTTATATTGAAATCGATAACTACTGTTAAGTACGAATTGCCGCCATACGAATTTGTAATGCAGATTTAAATTAGGTGTAAAACTTGAACCAAATTCTTACATCTCTAATAGGCAGGTGTGCAGACATACCAGTCATTCGTGTATTGAAGTTACATCAAGATTTTATATTTCTGGCTAACCGCTAGTAGCTCCCCATTATCGGTATGTGCCGTGCCTATCAATCATTCAATTCAAATGAAAAATCCTCGATAATTTCTTCAAAGCAGCCATTCAGGAAATCGACTTTCCAGTATAAACGCTTTCTCAAAATAAACATTCAATATAGCACTTTTACCATTAGTATAGTTGGCAGTAACAGTAAAATAATACGTCACTGCAGATGAGAGATTTATAACGGCTGCCGTAGGCCAAGAAAAACTCTGCGCCTACTCAGCGATGTTGTTCATGGCGTCAACTGTTAACATAAACCTCGGAGTTTAACGGGTTGTGGCCCAAAACAAGCCAGTTTAAAGTAATCTGATTCATATTGGTCTCTGGCAGTTGCTAATTATTGACAGCTGGGTTAGATAGCATAAGACTTACATGGTTTGATTCTTTGCTAGAGACATGAATATTATTTGCAACAACGTAATAGCTATAAGTTGTCCCAGGTTCAACATCGAAATCCGTCAGTGTTGTAAAGGGAATGGGAGTGCTGGAAAGTAAGGTGAAGCCATATCCATTTTCTTTTCGATAAATACTATAGGAGGTTGCGTCATCAGACCCCCGCCACTGTAATTGAATACTATTAAATCCTGAGTCCGTTGCTCTAAGACCTAAAGGGGGATCGGGAATATTTATAACCTTGATAGTACTCGAGACATTACGTCCCTTGTAGTCAACATCAATGACAGCAGTTCCAACACTCATAGCACTAATCTGGCCTTTTGAGTCTACTGTATTGGATAGACTCATAATATCACTGTTGATTGTTGACCATTCTGCCAGTTCAGTGATGTCCTGTTGTCCAGCAGTATAAGTCAATGTTGCTGTTAGATTATGGGACTGGTTGAGTGCGAGAAAATCGAGCGTAGAAATTGAGATATTAAAATCATAAACAATAATATCTCGGGTAACTGTAATTGCGGCATTACCTGCGCTATCCGAGACATTGTAAGTAACCTGGTAACTACCTTCTGTATTGGTATCAATAGCACTGGTATTAATACTTATCTGATCGGTGATATCAGCATCTACAGAGTCGACTGCGTTTGCACCCGATTCAATATAAGCTTCACCCACAAAGAGCGTTAGCGGATTATCGCCGGTTAAAGTGATTACGGGTTGCTCCAGGCTCGAAACGATAACAGTACGTATTTTTGAAGTGGTTTTGCCCATACTATCTTTAACGCTATAGGTCAGGGTATAACTTCTCGTTTGAGTGTTATCAATTGTGCCCGTCACGCTAATACTTTGGCTTAAATCGCCGTCTTCTGTATCAGTTGCGGTTGCACCCGAATCATCGAATGGCTGGTTCAGTATCAATGACGCAGGATTGTCTCCGGCCAGGCTAAGAACTGGCGGATTGTTAAATAATACATTGACGGTTCGCTGCTGTTCAGGAGCAGGTATATTATTACTATCGGTAACATTATATTTGATGATATAAGTGCCCGGGGTATTCGTATCAACTGTACTTTCACTGATTACATGAGTTGACAGATCACCATATTCAACTTCGCTTGCCGTCACACCAGGATCAGAAAATGTTTCTCCTTGATAGAGAGTAAAGGGATTGTCACCTAATAATGTTATCAGTGGCTTGCTTGTACGTAGACTGATTTCTGGAGACAAGGCTCCTTCACCACCAGCATTGATAGCGGATACGCGAGTGTAATATTCCCTCCCTGGTAACAGGCTAGTTTTAACAAAGAATGTATTAGTTATAAATCGAAGGCGAATCCCATCTTGCAATTGAAAATAATTTTCTTTATTAATTCCCGGCTCTGTTGCCAAATATAAAACATACTCTTCAGCATCATTCAATGGATCCCATTGGATTTTTAAGCCATTAGTTGTTTGGACAAGTGTGATATTTTCTGGTGCAGGTGGTGGTTCCGGTGCGACAAAGGGTGCGGCGGATACCATGGCGGAATTATTACTTTCTTCGTTCTCAATAGTTGCAGTGACAAAAAAGTACAGAATGTCGGGGCTATTCAGGTTTTCATGCAGATATTGATTATCAATAATATCGGGGACCGGTGTGGCCGAGTGTTCGTCGGCGTCAGGAGTGGTTGACCAGTAAACAGTATAAGTATTGGCATCAATGACTTTGCTCCAGGACAAGCTAATGCCATTGTCGATACTTTTAGCGCTTATGCTAGACGGCGCCGGTACTAGTGTAGTAGGTAAAATAGATTTCGGTGTTGCTGCAAGTTCGGGGGAGGCACTGCTTCTCATTCTGTCTTCGTTGACAGAAACGACTCTAAAATAATATGTGGTATCGTTTTCGAGTTGTAATCGATTTGTGGAAACATTGGTAATATTTGACAATTCTTCTCCACCATCGAGTTGTTTTACATTATCTACGTTTATTATGGATTCATTTGCCATATAAACTGTGTAACTACTGGCGTTAATAACGGGTGCCCATTTTAGCGCAACCAGTCCATCACCCGCAGTGGCCGAGAAACGTTGTGGTACGGTCGGTGGTGTGGAAAAAATTCCTAGTTTTACATTTTTTACCTCTGAAGGAGAAGTGAGACCATCAGTTGTGACAGCACTGATGCGATAATAATAGGTTTTGTCCTGAATCAGGTTTTTATGTATGAATGGTGGGGCGCCAATTTCTTTTATCTGCGACGCTTCGTTTGGCGTTACCTGGCTATCAGTACTGGAATAATATATAACGTAATTTAGTGCTTCGGGTAATGCATTCCAATTAAGTTCAATAACGCCTTGTTTTTCTAATGCTGTAAAATTGTCGAGAGGATTTAGATATATGTTAATTTCACTGAGCAGTAATGAAATTATTTTCTCTTCGCTTCTGACTTCTTCGCCATTAATCTTCACACTGGCTAATACAATATAATAAGCCTTATTACTGCTGATACCCTCTAAAGTCCATTTAGTATCGTTGATTGATTCGAAAATGGTGGTTATGTCAGAGTTGATTATATCAAGATTGGCAGAGGGTTCTGAGGATAAGTAGAGTTTGTAATGTGTTGCGTCTTGATCACTGGACCAGCTCAAATAAATTTTTCCTTCGTACTCCGTGACTTGAATATCCTGAGGGGCTTTTTCCAGTTTAATAGGATCTAATTCGATACCATTGTTTATGTCAACATTTCCAGGTGTGCCTGTACCACAGGATATAATCATCAATGATAGACATAGTAAAAACAGAGAGTTTACAAAAATTTTATTGTTGTTTTGACGATTAAAATTCAGCATGATTTAAACCTGTTAAAATTGAAGCTCTATTCTTCCGCCAACTGAGATGTTAGTGGTTTTGTAAAAATCCTTGCCCATAACATTTTCCATTTTTAGATAAGCAGAAATGCCTTGTGGTAATATAGCGGTAACTCCTTGTACGTTGGTAAAATAGTTGGGGTCTTCTTTTTCGGTTTTAATATTAAATGTTGTGTTAAATGGGTCGTTGGAAAAAGTGCCATTAATGGTATCGGCAGCATCGTTAAATTCATGTTCCCATGAAAGGCCAATAAACGGTATCAGTATTCCCCAGCGCGCACTATGCGTATATTGCGCCTGGATACCAACTGATGAAGTTGCTGAGGTGATGGACTGCTTACTTATACTTACGTCCAATTCCTGAGCGCCGGATTCACTAAATGCATCAATACTGAGTGCGCTGTAGTGCACTGTTCCATACATGGTGGCAGCTAAGGGGCCATCATGCACATCATAACCAGTCCCAATACTTAGGCTTTTTTGTAATCCTTTGGTATCACTACTAGCGGTGCGATTTTCCACATTACCATTTAAATCAAAATTTATTTTACGTTGCATGTCAAACTGATTATTACCGAGGCTGACAAAACCATCGAGATACCATTGATCATTGATATAGTGGCTAGTATATAAGTTCATACTCAGTCCGGTTGCATCCATTTCTCCGCCCTGATCAGAAATTTGTACATCACTTTTTGATACACCCAACGCTGCGCCAGCAAATGTTGAGGATTTGATTCGATAATCAGCACCAAGTGTTAGGCCGTAACTATCAAACTCAAAACCATCTTCTTTGGCAGTTGTCCTGCGGTTTCCAATACTCGCAGTTCCATTGACAAATATTCCCAGGCGGTTATTCAGTAAACTGCCCGGTTCGATGTCTTTATTTTCATCCAGTGCAAAAGCCGAGTTGAGCATATAAGCAATAGGAATTGTTTGTCCACGGTGAAAAAGTGCGAGATTGTTGAATGAGAGTTGCGAGGTTCCGCGTCTGACACTACTCAAACGGGAGGCAATATTAGATGCTTGTTGATTACTAAAGCTTGTGCCGATAACAGATTGTACGGCAACTTCTTCGGGGCTTATTTGCCTCAGCACTTTACTAACTTCGATTGATTTGCCTTCACTAATTGCCTGCTGGATTGAATTACACTGATCAAGTAAAGCTCGTTGTAGGGTGGTTAGTTGATCCTCATTTTGTGTTATTTTTAGTTTTGGACACATACTATCAAAAGTGATTGCCACCGCATTTTCCGGTGTATTGATAACGAAAGATCCCTGTATACCAGCATTAAATTCAAAGGTTTGTTCCAGGAAAATGGATGCAGCGTTATTTAATGTAACAGATACTGATGCGGTAATATCATAGGGAGCCGGATACTCTCCTGTATTGACGGTAATTGAGGAATTCCCCAGTTCGTCCGTAGGGATTGTTTCCAGTGTTGAATATAGAGAACCGCTAATCGTAAAGTAAGCTGATTGCAGGTTCGGATAAGCTGATTGCAGGTCCGTATTTGAAATTCGCTGACGAATACGCCAGTCAATATTCACTCCGACCAGCGGAACAGAACTCGATAATAATTGAACCTGAAACTGTGTCTCTGAATTAAGCGCGTGAGTACTGGTAGCTGGTGTATAGGATAATAGAATCAGCTGATTTTCGACATCCTCGTGTGTTGACCTGGCACTTATGTCATTTTTGAAATCCTCAGCTATGCAATTTAGTGCAAACAAACAAAAGTACAGGCAAAGTGAAGCTTTTGTATGTATCTTAGTCATGTTCTTGTTTTGTCTT
>JADFVK010000143.1 GCA_015222495.1 Pseudomonadota bacterium | reverse complement strand
TAATCCGGTCGATGTTGGAGATCAATTTCAGGATAATGCGAAAGATTTACCTGAGCAGATGCGCAATATGGATGTTGGAAATTAAGACATCTGTCTTAAACCGTTCTTAAAAAAGCCCTGCTTGCAGGGCTTTTTTTATTCCAAAAGATACTTTTAAGCGGATCAAGGGAGAAAGATAGCTAACAATCGTAATTTCGAATTAATTAGGCGCTTATTAAGTGAGTCATTTATCAACTTTTTCAACAAAAATAGTCTATTCTTATCTTCCTGATACAATTTTATTGTTATGGTAAATCAATGGCTTACTTTTGGGTGTAGATAATTATTTTCTATGCGCTGCTTAAATTGAGTTAAGACCAAGAAATGCGTTAGAACTAGAATGTGGACAGATAAAAAAATTAAAAAAATACTGCTGGCAAGGCAGGTGAAGCCCCTTTTTACCAGTACAATTCTAAGTGGTCTCTCAAATATATTCGCAGTAGCTTTAATCTATACACTATTAGATGCGCCAGACTATGCAACTTTACCGTTTGCCGGAATTGTTTTTTTCGCATTAGCGCGTATTTTTGTTGCCAGACATTACTTAGCTTCGAGCGAAAATAATTTAACTGCGCATTTATATATATATCTGACCCTGACCTTATTTATGGGTACCTTCTGGGGTGTATTCGAATTCACACAGTATAAAGTAGAATCCATACAATTAAGAAATATTGTGATGCTGCTTAATATTGCCTTAATCGCAGGTAGTATAACGACACTTTATAGTTCTCGCGGCGTATATCTTGCGTATATTCTACCTCAAGGAATTGCTATCATTGGTGTGTTTTCTTTGCATAGTCCTGATTTAATCGTATACCTAAACCTCGCTATTATAATCTTTATGGGGTTCATGATTGCTAGCTGCTTTAATATGAATCGCATTCATAAGAAAGGCATAGAATTAACGTACAATAATGAGCAATTAATTGGTGACTTAAATAAAGAGATTGGGGTGAGAGAAAGTGTTCAGGTTGAACTTGAGCATAACAAGGGAGAGTTAGAAAATAAAGTTAATGAAAGGACGAATGAGCTGGAAATGATTAACTTCGACCTTGAGAATGTCATAAGTGAAAAAGAAAAAGCTGAAGAAAGTTTACAGTATCTTGCTTATCATGACGAATTAACAGGTTTACCTAATAAGAACTTGTTGATTGATAGAATCAGTCAGTCCATTAAGATATCTGCAAGAGATAGACAGCAAATGGCTATTCTTTTTCTTGATCTTGATCGCTTTAAGTCTATTAATGATAGCTTGGGTCATGCTATAGGCGACAATTTGTTAAAGCAAGTAGCGTTTCGTATAAATGAAACGTTACGTAAACACGATACCGTATCCCGCTATGGTGGTGATGAGTTCGTTATGGTTTTAGAGAAATTAAAAAGTTATAACGAAGCCATACAGGTAGCTAAAAAAGTTATTAATGGCCTGATTAAACCATTTGAAATCGACGCTCACAAGATTCATATCGGTGCCAGCATTGGAATTAGCGTCTACCCTACTGATGGCGATGAACCAACTATACTGCTACGCAATGCAGATACGGCGATGTACAGAGGTAAAAAAGCTGGTGGTAATCAGCTTCAGTTTTACGATGCAAGTATGTCCAACCAGCTTAGAGATAGAATAGAACTTGAAAATGAGTTGCATGGTGCACTTGAAAATAATGAATTTTACATAGTTTATCAGCCACAAGTTAGTGCTAAGACAGGAATAACGACTGGTGTTGAATCGCTGATTCGATGGAACAATACTAAGCACGGTGAGATACCACCTGATAGATTTGTGCCCTTACTTGAAGAGACGGGGCTAATTTACTCTGTTGGGCGCTGGATCGTAACAGAAGTTATTGAGTTCATTCGTACACATAATTACGATATCACCTTTTCAATAAATCTTTCAGCGCTACAATGTAATAATCATGAGTTTATTGACTTCGTTGAAGCTCAAATATCAAAAGCGAAGGTTGATCCTAAAAAGATAGAGTTTGAAATTACTGAGTCATTATTGATTAATGACTTTGAGACAACCAAATCATTCCTTGATAACTTACATACTCTGGGCTGTACAATTGCGCTAGATGACTTTGGTACTGGTTATACATCGATGAATTACATTTCACGCTTACCGATAGATGTAATAAAAATTGATAAGTCTCTAATACGTAATATCTCCGAGAATAATAATCTCAGAAGTATTGTCAGTGCTATTGTTACGATGAGCAAGAGTTTAGGTATGAAAAATGTATTCGAAGGTATAGAAACAGAAGACGAGCTACTTGAGATTCAGAAACTGGATGGAGATATCATACAGGGTTACTATTACAGTAAGCCATTAAGAGGAGATGATGTTGAGATATGGTTTTGTGATAAATCAGTAGAAAAAGAAACTTAGTTTTTTTCGTAAAGGTAGTGTCCATTCCCATAGCTTTTACCTTTGTCCGGGCTAAACATTGATTTACATAGGATGAAGTATTTATTCCAATCGTCTACTTCCTCCAGTGTTAGATATTCAGGGTATAAAATTTCAATCGATTCCCAGAATCGCTTATGCCACTCATCTAGAGTTCTCCAGTAATTCATGCCATTTACAAACCAACTATCAATAAACTTCAAATGCGTATTGTGACGCTTGGGTTCATCGTAAGGCCAGATATGTCCTCCAGGAAAATAATCTGCCATAAGGGTATCTTCTGCAGATAAAAACTGTGGGATCGTGTCAGTCGAGACTATAAAATGATGAAACGTTTTCCCCCCTGACTTTAGTGCAAGTGAAATTAATTTAAATAGCTTATCGAGGTTTGTTACAGCTTCGAGAACACCTATTGATATAACTCTGTCATAGCTTCCAAAATCAATATCATCTTTTGTGATGTCATCAAAAAATTTTTGAACCAGATTGAATCGATTGTTGTGAGTTTGTTGGTTTTTATCTAATAATGTTTCGCGCAGGTGAGCTGTTTGAACAACACTAGGGTTTATACCAGTTAAAGTAATATTTGGGAACTTCTCTAAGAGGTACCTGGAAAATCCTCCAAAGCCGCAACCTAATTCGAGAATCGAATGCCCATCCTCGATTTGTGCGCGTTTAATAATCAACTCGAATTTATCTATCTGGGCATTTTCTAATGATTTAGCTTCATTGGCATTGGGTTCGTTATCGGTTGCACCATAATACGCCATCGTATAGGCCATGTATTTTTTATCGAGAAAAGCTTGATAGATGTTAAATGTTTTATTGTAGTGCTCAATCGATTCCGCGTGTGTTTCTTTTTTTGCAATATCACCTTCAAATGAGCTTACGCCATGAACTTCAGGTAAGTCTTTATTGTTTCGCCAGCGTTTAAATTCACGGCTGAAATACGTTGTCATCTGTGTTTCAAATTTTATCAGCTCAGCAGATCCATAGCCGTAAATATTGTGGTTGTTAAGTTGTTGGATTATGTCATTACTCATGTGTGTGCTGGTACTTACAATGTATTAGGAGTATTTTTTTAGTGCTACAACTGCATTTAAACCACCAAATGCAAATGAATTAGAAATTGCGGCTCTTAGTTGCTTCTGACGTGCTTTATTTGGCACGTAATCTAGATCACACATTTCATCTGCAACTGTAAAGTTAGCTGTTGGTGGTATTGTCCCATGATAAATGGCTAGTGCTGTAGCGACAAGCTCAAGTGCGCTCGAGGCACCTAATGCGTGTCCATGCATAGACTTTGTAGAGGATATGGCGACTTTATTAGCATAATCTCCGAATACACGATTGATGGCCTCAGTTTCGGTAGCGTCATTGATTATCGTGCCTGTTCCATGTGCATTAATGTAATCTATGTCGTGTGGCGCTAGATCAGAATGGTGAAGCGCGTTTTTTATGGCTTTAGTAATGCCTACGATGCATGGTCTCGTAATGTGTCCAGCATCTGAGGTCATGCCACCGCCAGCAAGTTCTGCGTATACTTTAGCGCCTCTATTGTTAGCGTGCTCTTCAGATTCTAAAACTAGCATTGCAGCGCCTTCGCCTAAGACTAAGCCGCTCCGGTCATAACAAAAAGGTCTGCAAGTGTCATTTGATGCGACTCTTAAAGCATCCCATGATTTTAATAAACCGTATGTGAATGGTGCGTCAGTAGCACCAACTAAAGCAACATCATTAATGCCAGATTTAATCATTGCCATACCCTGGATGATGGCATGTGAGCCTGACGCACAAGCACTTGTTAGTCCAAATGCAGGACCTTTTGTACCAATATGATAGCTGACCATACTCGCTGCTGCGCTAGGCATTCCTTTAGGTATGGTTAAAGGGTGCGCACGTGTACGATTTTGTTTGTAGAGTTGGTCATAAGTGGCTTCATCAGTATGTTTCGCGCCACAACCACTACCAATAATCGTGGCAGCATCCGTCAGAGTGTCTACACAATTTGTTAGACCGGCATCTTTGACTGCTTCTCTAGCTGCAATTACGGCTAATTGAGAATAACGGTCTAACAATGGTATTTCACTGGCATCAAAATAATCGTTTGGGTCAAAATCAGGTACTGTGACGCCTAGTGACATTTTTATGTCATCCATTTGAAGGTTTAATGGTTTTATAGCTGAGTGTCCAGCAATTAGTCCTTGCCAATAAGAGTTTAAGTCGTAACCTAAGCCCGAAATAGCTCCCAAGCCAGTAATTAAAACTCGAGGATTAGACATATCAATGATTTATTTTATCTAAATTATTTAAAATATCATTAACAGTGGTTATTTCCGGGATAATCTCATTTGGAATTTCTATATCAAATGCTTCTTCAAGTTCAAATAATATTGTGATGGTATCTAGTGAGCCTAGGCCTAGTGTCTTGAGCTCAACGTCTGGTTTGACGTCTTCTATTTTACAGTGGGCTGTCTTTGCTATAATTTCAGCAACGATATCTAATGACATAACATACTTCTTTTTAATGATTTATATAATTTACCTATCCATTGGAATTTAAGTTTCAATCGAGCAATCAATAGTTTTCTTCATCTGTGCAGTAAGTTGCATAATACAGATAAAAGTCAATGTGTCTATAAAATATAGGGATATTTCAGTGTTTTCTGATTAATATAAGATTTGACTTCAATAGTTAAGAGATTATAGTT
>JADFVK010000142.1 GCA_015222495.1 Pseudomonadota bacterium | reverse complement strand
GTATCAATAGTATCAGCTAAATTATGTGCCTTGGATTGTAATGAGCGGGTATTGGTTTGTAATCGGGAGGAGATTTCACTGAGTAATAAAAAGACCACTTCAATGTGTTCTTCTAAATCTTTGGCATCGCCAGTGATATGTTTTAATAAGCCTTCTCTGGCATTGTCCAGACGGGCAGAAAGTTCTTCTAAATCCGCATTGGTTAATTCACGTAAACGTTTGCTGTCAAAGAGGCGAAATACTTCAATTACTGCAGAGTGAAATAAAATATTACGAGTGGCTTTATCTACTTCAATAATCAGGCCGGCGCTGATTAAATTTTCCAGATCAAATATTTTAGCTAAACGCTGTTGTTCAGTCTTTTTGGCTTTTGTTCGAATTAAGTCCCGTACGGATTGAATATAAACAGCTTCATTGACCAGCTCTGTATTATGCTGATCCATATAATCAACCACGCTATACATGACCTGTTTGTTTTCAATCAGGCTAATTAGGCTAATGTCTGTGGCAGCAAACATCAGCTCATGATCTCAAGTGATTCAGCACCACCATAATAGACGATAGAACGGTTCTCATCATAAGATTTTTCTATTGCCTTGAATAAATCCAAATGAATGAAATGTCCTAAGGCATTATTTAATTGTAAATTTTCTGTCGGAGTTGCTGAAAATAATGAGAAATTATTGTCTTGTGCAACGTTCACCACACTGAGCATATTGTGATAATCCAGATTGGCAATTTCATCAAAGACAATTGGCAGGGATAAAACAATATTGGGCTGAATCAGCTCTTTTAACAGTATTGTTAAAAATGTACTATTAATAATAGCGTTAGTTCCATTGGATTGTGAAGAAGTAGTACGTTGCTCTTGTCCCTGAACCCGATATTCATATAAGACTTCTTTAATTAAACCTTGCAGCGTCAGGCTTTCAGTTTTACCATTTTTAGAGGTGAAAAATTGATCGCAGAAAGTATTTAATTTATCATAAAAATCTGCTGATATTAAACTATCATGGTAAAAATCAACACTCTCCGATTGAATATCTATGAGTAATTCATCAAAGCGTGGATCCAGTTTAAGTTTGACATGAATTTCTTCTAAATCACTAATGCTAATACCACTAAAGGCATTATCAAGTTTGCGTCGAAAGTCATTTATTAACTGGTTGTTTTGTTCCAGTTCTGAGACTTTGACACCAACAATTTTATTGTGCTTTCTAACCTGAGTCTGTAAGCGTTCTTCATAGGCATCAATATTTTCATATTCAGAAGATAACTGTTCTACCAGAGGAGTGATAGCATCCAGAGGTTTACCCAGACGGTAAACACTATCATTATCTAAAAAGTCTAATTTTTCTTTTAACACTAAATCATGAATGGTTTGTTCAGTTTGAGTGATAGCATGCTGTAAAAGCTCCATGTGCTGATCTAATTCAGCCATGGATTGGTCATTAACTTGCAGGGGTTGTTCAGTATCGTAAGATTTGTTATCGCTTAAAAACTGAGTTTCATATTCAGTATATTTTTTTATTTGCTGACTGAGTCTGGTGAGGAGTTGTTTATGAGTTTTTAAAGCCTCTAATTCCTGCTTTAACTGATATTTCTGACCCTTATAAATTTCCAGTTGCTCTGATGAAGTTTCAAGTTCACGTTGAATAGCAATTAATTGATCACTTTTTTCCTGTAAAGACTGACTATTATTCTGAAAGTCCTGATTGATTTTATCTTTGTTAATTATTAAGGCGAGATCATCCTTGGTTTTTACCTGTTCCTGCTCTACTTTAAGTTTTTTCTCAGCAAGGTTGGCACTGCTTAATTGGCTAATTTCTTTGCTATCCTCATCAATCTGTCTGCTAAGTTTTTGAGACTCTTCTTCTTTATGTGTTTTTTTCTGCAGCCATTTATCATGCTGCTGTTGAGGATCAAAGTGTTGTACAGGATGGATAAATTTTTGCTGCTTAAAAAATAAATACTCGTTGTTAGAATTTTCATTCTGTAAGGTCTCTTTTTTTAAAGAGAAGAGCTTACTAAAGTTATTAATAAAATCCAGCTCATCCTTTGATAGTTCACCAGAGCGTTCAATGCTTAGTTGATCAAAACTTGAATTAATATTACTTAATACTGTGGCTGTATGTGGTGATACCTGATACAGCAGAGAATTTTCTTTATTGGCTAATTGCTGATCAAGTTGCTCTATCTCTGTTAATAAGTGATTTTTTTGTATAATTTTGTGTTGCAGGCTCTGAGCAAAACTTTCCTTATTATAGAGGCTTTTTATCTCTTCATTGAGATCATCAATACATTCTCTCAACATTTCTTCAATTTCATTGAGCTCATCAATACCGGTATATTCTTCTAATATGGACTGGATGCGTTTGACTTGTTTAGATTCATATTTTAAATGGCCGTTAATACCATCATATTGGCTTTTATATTCTCTTTGCTGTTCTTTTAATTTACGATGTATCTTTTCCTGATCGGGTAATAAGTCAGTATTGAGTATTTCATATTCAGGAATAATCTTTATTTCCTGCTGTTCAATATTTTTTTTTGTATGGGCTAAACTGCTTTTCATCTTCCAATAGCATTCACCTGACTGCTGTAGTCCTTGTACGGCATTATTATGTGATTGCTTTATACGCTGATAATAGGCCTGGGTATTTTGCAGGCGGGTAATTTTTTCCTGTTCAATATTTAACTCATTATACTCATCAATAATAGCCTTTAGATTTTGATCTAATTCATCTTTTTTACTTTTTTTCTGACCTTCAATAATGGTAGCTAGTGCATTGGTTAAAGACGCGGGACTGCCCTGATTGATCTCAAAGGTAAATTGTAATAAACGTCGAAAGGCTTCAACTTCCCGTCCTATTCCCCCTTCTTTCATGGGGATAATACAGAAGCGGCCTTTTTCTTCATTGAGTTGATTAAAGGTATAAATTGTTTCGCGGATATCCTGAGTTGAACGTAATAGTCGACCATTATATTGTTTTACCAGAGATTTTATGAGCTTTAAACTGGGTTGTGCAGGTTCTCCTAATTGATGATTGCTATCAGAATTTTTATTCCAGAATATATGTTCGATTTGTGCATAATTAACGGGTAAAACTAAACGGGAATAACCAAACTGTTCTTCACTGGCGCGAAATAAAATATACACATAGGGGCCAAAAGGATTTTCACCTTCCAGGATTAAATAAGAATTTATAGAAGGGAAATAGTAATCACGTGACTCCTGATTGCTATAGGCCTTACCTGAGGATCCCACAAAGGCAAATTTATTTTTACTATCACGAAAATTGATTTCAGGTAATAAATGCAGTTTTAAGGTACTGAGTATACTGGTTTTACCAAGATTATTATCACCATATAATACTGTGTTTTTGGTTACATCAAGCTCAAGATAACAGATATTTTTCATACTATTAACACAGATTAATTTATTAATCTGATAGAGATCCTTGTCTAACTCAAGACTATTTTGAGTTGTTGACTTAGAACTGTTTAATGACATAAAAGAATTTCCTGTTCTGCAAATTGATTATATTTTAAGATGGTTTTTCTTATCTGCTCTAATGCTTTAGGGTAATCTCCCTGCTGTATTTTGAGTCTTTGCTGCTGTGTTAATGGGTTTCCATACTGAATATATTTCTCAAAATAATAATGACTAAAAACAAATTCACAATGACTGGAAGAAGCTAATTTATTAATATTCTTAAAAATATCCAGGCCACCCAAATCAATATCGAGTAAACAACGTATTTTATCGTATTGAGAAAAAAATTTCTGATGTATTTGATTACTGATAGCATTACCCTGAGCATAAACAATATCGCAGGGCCATTCTTCATCCAACCAGATGCTAAGCTTATCAGTTTGTTGGATGAGGCTTAAAAAGTTTTCCAGGTTTTCAATAATGAGCAAATTCTTATGCAGAGTGGCTGGTGTTTGATAATTGCCATTACTTGAAAAAATAACCAATTGCGGGAAATAAGTTTGATGAGCCAATAGAGATATCATTGAACCACTCACTGCTTTAGAATGACTATTTCCTGCAATACTGGCATCTATTCGATTAGCAATGGGGTTTAACGGGTATTGCTGCATTAATTCATTAAAGGCTTTGTCATTTAATATTAAAACTGAATAAATTTTTGCTTTAATTTTTTTCCAGTTTAATATCTTTAATAATTGAGTTTCTGTGAGAGAATAAGGCTCCGCAGCTTTTAGAAATAAATCAATATTAATCGGTTGATTATTGTTGATTTTATCAAGGTATTTTGAAAAACTAGACTTATTCATTTTTGCGAGTGGATTTTAATTGGGCTTCTGCTTTATCAGCACGCTGAGTTTCAGCTTTTAGTTTTTGATTGACTAATTCCAGTTGCCAGGCCTTTAGTTTGGCAAATTTTATTGCTTCCTGTGCTTTGGCTTTTAAAGCAGCAGCCAGTGTTTCTAATTTTTTATATTTATTTTTTGTATCTGTTAATTGTTCAGAGATAGTTTTCTCAGTATCAGAGATTTTTTCAAGTATGAGGATTTCATCAGATTTTGAAATATCATGTTCTTGAATGACAGCAGAAGAAACTTCAGTTATTAATGGCGATTCCTCTACTGGTTTCTGAGCCTCTGTTGCAGCTTCTACAGACTTAGCTTTGTCAACATTTGTTTGTGCTTCATCACCAATACCACCTTCCAGTATAGAGCAATCAAAACCTTGTTGAATAAATAAAAATGCAGCAGCACTACTACGACTTTCATTATTTGAATAAACAATATAATGCATTTCATGATCAAGCTGTTCTAATTGAGATCGAATGAGCTGAATGGGAATATTATAGGCTGTATTATCTAATTGATTATGCTTAAATTCATTTTCACTTCTGACATCAACCAGTAGAGAGTCATCAGTGGAAATATATTCCTGTAATTCATTCTCTTTAATACGATGGATGAGAGGTTCTACTAATAAATCGAGAAAGTCTTTCTTTTCCAGTGTCATGATGATGCCATCTGTTTCCATGGTGACACGGGCACTGCGAACGCCGCCGGTAATTAATGCTTCTTCACCTACTCCCGTACCATAACTTAATTGTGCAAGGGTAATTTCTTTGCCGTTAGATTGGTTTGTTTTGGTGACAAGACATGTACCTTCCTGAATAATATAAAATTTATCATCACTGGGGGAATTTTCTTTTATGATTACAGAGCCAGCACTTAAATGTTCTTCATGTAAACGCATCATTAAGGCTTGAATATTAGCTGCAGGTAATTGTAAAAAAGCATTGGATTGCAGAAAACGTGTCATCCAGTCTTCATCGTCATCATCGATACCAGCAACTTCAATACCACCATCATTATGATTGAGTATAACTTGTAACAGACTTCTATCTATAATGAGAATAGTAATATCTGTTTGGGATGTTGCAGTTGCAATACGGGGGATTTGATTGGAAATTGAGTTCCTGGCACTTTCAGTATCAGCTTCAATAACTTGTGTCTTTCTATCAGGACGTTTGAGATTAATCTTGCCGGAAAGTAAATATATTGTCCATTCATCATTATCACCATACTGAAAAAGAATTCGTTCAGCAGGTAATTTCTGCACGGTAGATTTATGAATAATTTCTTTAACTTTTTTAATACTTTGAGAGTCAAAGGGGTGAAACTTTCTGACTACATCGACATCAAGTTTGGGTACAGCAGGCATTAAATAGCTCCAACATTCAATTTATCTTGATTTTAGCAGAAATGACTAAAAAACATAGGGATTAGATAAATTATTTTTTGAGTGCTTCAGGTATAATATTAATAATAAAAGGAGGCTTAATTAGCCTATGGAAATTAATGTCTGAACAATTAAATAAAAAAATGAATAAAAAACAATACTATTCTTTACTTAAACAGATAAAGAAATGCTATTTATTTGATCAATACTCATTAAAAAAGCAGTTATATAAAGCAGACTTTTCTTCTTGTGAAGCCAGGATTAAAAAATCTATTGCCAAAGTTGAACAACGCAAAAAACTCTTACCCAGGCCAACATTTCCAGAGCAGCTTCCTGTCGCCCAAAAATTATTAGAAATTCAGTGCTTGATGCAAAAAAATCAAGTGATTGTAATTGCTGGTGAAACAGGTTCAGGAAAAACCACGCAATTACCCAAAATAGCTTTATCCATTGGCAGAGGTATTTATGGACAAATTGCCCATACCCAGCCACGTCGTTTGGCTGCCAGAAGTGTAGCAGATCGTATAGCTCAGGAACTTAATTCTCCTTTGGGTGAAAAAGTCGGTTATAAGGTTCGTTTCAGTGATAAGTCCCGTGAAGAAACTTATATCAAATTAATGACGGATGGTATTTTATTAGCGGAAACTCAAACGGACAAGTTTTTAAATCGCTATGATACGATCATTATTGATGAGGCTCATGAGCGTAGTTTAAATATTGATTTTTTATTAGGTTATCTTAAAAAGCTCCTGCCCAAACGTCCTGAACTTAAAATTATTATTACTTCGGCGACTATCGACACAGATCGTTTTTCACAGTTTTTTTCAGATGCTCCGGTGATTGAAGTATCAGGGCGTACTTTTCCTGTGGATGTTCGTTACATGCCATTACAGGAAGAGCAATCTATGCTGGAGGGTATTTTAGATGCCGTAGATGAATTAGCTCAGGAGTCATCACAGGGAGATATTCTGGTATTTCTTTCCGGTGAGAGAGAAATTCGAGAAACAGCAGAAGCTCTGAGAAAGCATCATCATAGTCAATATGGCTTAAAGAAGAGCCGTCAGCCAATAAACTTGCCCACTGATATTTTGCAAAAATCGCCACCTGCAAATAAGACAGTGGGCAAGTTTATGTTTGATAAAAGTACTGAAATTATTCCCTTGTATGCCCGCTTATCGGCTAGTGAACAAAATAGAGTTTTTGCACCCCATAGTCAGCGACGTGTTGTGCTCGCAACTAATGTGGCTGAAACCTCATTAACCGTACCGGGGATTCGTTATGTGATTGACACAGGTCTTGCACGTATCAGCCGTTATAGTGTGAAACATAAAATACAGAGACTCCCCATAGAAAAAGTTTCACAGGCTTCTGCACGGCAGAGAAGTGGACGTTGCGGACGTTTAAGTGATGGTATTGCAATTCGACTCTATAGTGAAGAAGATCATAATCAACGCCCCGGTTTTACTGAACCTGAACTATTACGCACCAATCTGGCTCAGGTTATTTTACAAATGATGTCCTTGCGATTAGGTGATATTAAACACTTCCCCTTTTTGGAAAAACCCTCTGATAAACAAATTAATGATGGCTTTTTATTATTAGAACAATTACAGGCTATTGACTCTGGTATTAAAACGCACCGTAAACTAACTCCTATAGGCCGTTCTATCTCAAGGCTATCTGTCGATCCTAAAATTGCTCGTATTATTGTGGCAGGAGAGAAAAATAATGTCCTGTCAGAAATTCTGGTGATTGCAGCTGCATTAAGTTGTCAGGATCCCAGGGAGAGACCGGTGGATAAGCAGCAAGCTGCTGATGAGCAACATGCTCAGTATGCCAGCAAGAACTCAGATTTTATCACTTACCTTAATTTATGGTTTAGTTATGAATCTCAACGTCGGCACCTGACACAAAATAAGTTACGTAAATATTGTAAAAGTCATTTTATTTCATTTATGCGTATGCGTGAATGGCGTGAGCTTTATCAACAATTATTCACCCAAACCAAAGAACTGGGTTTTCGTTTTGATGAATTAAAATATAGCGGGCGTGAAGATGAAAATCAGTTAGACTATGCCTCTATTCATCAGGCATTATTAACAGGATTCATAGGAAATATTGGTTTTAAAGAAGATAAAAACAATTATCTGGGGGGCAGGGGGCTTCACTTTAGTATCTTTCCGGGTTCCAAACTTTATAAGCGTAAACCAAAATGGATAATGGCTGCAGAAATTGTTGAAACATCAGGTGTTTATGCACGTACAGTGGCTGGAATTGAACCGCTATGGTTAGAATATAATGCTGAACATTTACTCAAACATCATTATTATGAGCCTTTTTGGGAGGCGAAATCAGGCCAGGTTTCTGCCTGGAGTAAGGTTAGTTTATATGGGCTGGTGATCAATGCAAAGAAGAAAGTGAATTATGGTCCCATTGATCCTGAGGTGGCTCAGGAGGTTTTTGTACGAGATGCATTGGTCACTGGCGAGTATCAGGATCAAAATCGTAAAACGCCACGTTTCATTAAATATAATACGGCACTTATTCAGGAACTGGAACATCTGGAACATAAATCACGTCGTCAGGATTTACTGGTGGATGATCTGGCTATTTTTGAGTTTTATCAGCAAAGGATTAAAACTTCATTTTCTGAAAATAATTCAGCTTATCTCTATTCTCGTGCAGCTTTTGAGCCCTGGAGAAAAAAGCTTGAGAAAAACAATGAAGAATATTTGTACTTAGAACAATCAGATTTATTAAAAAAAGATATTGATCATGTTTCTGATGAACTTTATCCTCCTTATATTCGCAGTGGTGATTTGCAATTGCCTGTGGAGTATCACTTTTTACCGGGGCATGCTCTGGATGGTGTGACAGTCATAGTGCCTTTGACTATTATTAATCAATTGGATGAAAAAGTTTTTGACTGGCTGGTTCCAGGACTGATACGAGAAAAAATAACTTTAGTCTTGCGTGCTTTACCCAAAGTCATTCGTAAGCAATTTGTACCGGTTCCCAATACCGTGACCAGTTTTCTGGAATACGTTCCCTATGCTGAAGGAGATTTACTGGAACGTTTACTTGATTTTCTTAAATCAAAACTCTCTTTTACCATGAAAAATACTTTTGAACATGAACTGAAAGCACGTGTAGAGACTGATAAAGAACAAAGTCAGTATCAACGGATAGACAGTTTTAAAGAAAATATTCCTGACCATTTGAAAATGAATTTTAAGATTATTGATAATAATGGGGACGAATTAGATAGCAGCAGGAACTTATCAGAATTAAAGAGAAACTGGGCTTCTGAGGCATTGCAGCAAATAGAAGAGGTCATTGAAGAGTCTATTGAGCGTCAGAATATTACATCCTGGGATTTTTCAGAGCTACCGGAACAGATGGAGGTAGAACGTCATGGAATGACTCTTATGCTTTACCCGGCATTACAGGATAGAGCTGATACTATTGCGATTAAATTGTTTGATCAAGCTGAGTTGGCAAGGGAAAGCCATATTCATGGACTACTGAAACTATTAAAAATTAGCTTATCACATGAGTTGAAAATTTTAAAAAAACAATTAAATGATATTGATAAAACCTGTTTATTATTTACGGCATATGCTTCATGTAATGAATTAAAAGAGGATATGTTACAGGCTATCATCATCAATAGCATACAACATATTATTGATAATTCTTTACTGATATTTAATGGGAATATTATTAAAGATCTTAATAATATTCGTGAAAGACAAGTCTTTGAACAATTTGTAGTGCTGCTTAAAACCTGCCTTGAAGAAAACCGGCATGAGATTGTTCAGGCAAGCAGTAATGTCCTACAGGCTAATCAGCAACTGAGTAAGAGATTAAAAGCTAATATTCCTTTTAACCTGGTTAATACAGTGGCAGATATCAAAATGCAGCAGAAACTTTTAATTTATAAAGGCTTTCTTGCACAAACTCCCTTAGTCTGGTTAAAGCGTATGCCCAGATACTTAAAAGGAATAGAAACTCGTCTTGAAAAGGCACAGCAAGATTATCGACGAGATGGTTTAAATCAGGGACAAGTGACTCCTTTAGCTGATGTTTTGTGGCAGAAAATAAATATTAAGAAAAAGAATAATCACTTGCTCTATTTGACAAATCCTAAATTAATCGAGTATCGTTGGTTATTAGAAGAGTTTAGGATTTCATTATTTGCACAGGAGTTAAAAACAATCCAACCTGTTTCAGCCAAGCGTCTGGAGAAAATATGGTTAGGATTGGATTAAAGACTAATTATGAGTGAAATTCGTTTTCGATTGACTATTGATGCTGATGAATATCTACGCTATTATCGAGGTGAGGTTGATTCAGTACAAATAACTTCGGTTGAGGGAAAAAGTTTTCAATTTCCTGCCAGTGCCTTGCAAAAATATGTAGACCGTTCTGGTGTGAATGGAAGTTTCAGACTTATTTATGATGATGATAATAAACTAGTCAGCCTTGATAGAATATCAAATTAGGAGAGTGTCATGGAAAATAAACCTATAATTTCAGATGATCCCATGTACCGATTACTCAGGGAAGGGAAAATTGAAGAGTTTAATAGTCAAAAAAAAGAAGGGGAGGTTTGTGATTTCCAGTCCTGTGATTTTCGCTCCCTGGATCTTAGAGGCTTAAATGCCTATGGTATTGACTTCAGAGGTGCTTATTTTAGGCAAACAGATCTGAAAGGCATTGATTTTAGAGGGGCGCTATTAGAAGGGGCAACTATAAATGGGGCTAAAATTTCAGGGGCTTATTTTCCAAAAACAATATTGGCCCAGGAAATTCTTTTATCGCTGGAACATGGTACTCGTTTGAGACTAAGTGGTAAGGAGAAAAAGAAAGGCTAAGTATTAAACGATTGTTAACTATTTTCAATATCAATCGTCATTTTCACCAGCTCTGCTACAGAGCTTGCTGCCATTTTTTCCATCATTCGTGCACGATGAACTTCAACTGTTTTAATGCTGACATTGAGTTCATGGGCAATAACTTTATTAGGTTTACCTTCGGTCACTCTGGTCATAACTTGATTTTCACGAGGAGTTAATGAGCTGATATTATTAAAGATAGTTTCACTTTTTGATAGAGACTCTACCTTATCACTATTAAGTTTAATCCCTTTTTGAATAGCATCGAGCAATAATTGATCATTGAATGGTTTTTCAATGAAATCAAATGCACCGCGCTTAAGTGTTCTCACTGCCATAGGTACATCACTATGACCGGTAATAAAAATCAGAGGTAAGTCTATTTCTCTTTTTGTCAGTTCTTCCTGGGCTTCAAGTCCGCTCATTCCCGGCATTCTGACATCCATGACGATACAGCCATTTTCATTGTTGTATTCTTTTAAAAAATCATCCGCACAGCTAAAGCTTACAACTTTTAAACCAATAGATTCAATTAACCATGCAGTAGACTGCCTGACTGCTTCATCATCGTCTACGACAAACACTATGCTATTTTCGATCATTATTATTTCCTGTGTGAAACGGAGTCTCTTTTGCTAATGGCAGAGTAAAACAGAATCGTGCACCTTGAATTGTATTATTAGCAGCGTATAGTTTACCATTATGAGCATCAATAATTGAACTACTAATGGATAAACCCATGCCCATACCGCTATTTTTTGTAGTAAAAAATGGATTGAAAATTCGTTTAAGCTTATCTTTACCAATTCCATGCCCATTGTCAACAACACATAACTCAATCATGTCATCTTCCAGAGAAGGATTTTCCAGTTGCTTGGTATAAATGGTGATGTTTGCCTCATTAACATCCATCAGAGATTCAATGGCATTTTTTAATAAATTGACCAGTACCTGCTCAATCTGAATAATATCAATTAATACCGGGGGCATATTTTCCTGCAGTTCAAAATTTAGCTGAATATTCTTATTTTTTAACTGGCTTTCAAAGAAAATACTGACTTCATGAATAATGTTATTCATTTCACTATAAGTTTTATGTGTCTGTTCCTTGCGTACAAAACTGCGTAAGCGGCGAATAATACTAGCGGCGCGTTCTGCTTGTTGAGCTGTTAATTGTAGAGCATTAATAATTTCTGCAGAATCATTTTTTCCCATATTGATACGTCGTATACAGCCCTGAACATAGGTGTTAATGGCAGAAAGTGGTTGATTAAGTTCATGTGCCAGACCCGACGCCATTTCTCCCATTGTACTTAAGCGGGTTACATGGGCCAGTTCTTCCTGATGACTGAGTGTTTGTTCCTGAGCGAATTGTCTTTCTTTTATTTCTTTTTCTAATGATAGCTTGGAAAGTCCCAGACGATTATTTAAGTCACGTGATGAGCGTAAAAAAAGACTTAAAATAATTAATAAAAAGAAGATAATAATAAAAATAATGATGTATTGAAGCTGGCTTGAAAACTGTTCTTTATCTTTTTGCAGTGATGAATTTTCATCTATAAGAGGAAATAATGAATATAAAATATGATAATCAGGTGAAATACTCCAATGAAATTGCTCCAGAAAATTATCGCTTGATTCTCCTGCATTATTGTAATTGTTCTGTGTTTTAGTAATGGAAAAAGAATTGTCAATTAAAAGTGAAGTGACCTGATTGGCAAGCTTATTATCAACAAACCAGGTTTTTGTAATAGGCCATTCAGGGATTAAATTAGAACTATGTAAAAATGGTGCCTGCCAGCTTTGACGAGGATTCACCAATCTTTGGGGATTTGAGTTTTTTATAGAAGGCTGGTTTTTAGATGTTTTGTTAATAATGCCTGATTTAGTAATAATTGCATCGACATTACCAGATTCTAAAGCACTTAATAATTGAGTACTATCATGTATTGTCTCGATATGAATATTAAAATCAGGAATTAGTCCATATTTAAAGAGAAATTTTTTTAGGAAAGTTTTTGTCAAAGGATTGTTGCCACCGAGCAGGGCAATTTTTTTATCTTTGAGATCTAATAAGTGAACAATGTCATAATTATTATTTTTTGTGTAGACAGAAAGACCTTCCAGAGAATAGGGCTGTGATGAATATAATTCATTTCTAGTGAGGAAGTGACTGATATCATATTCTTTTTTGAGCCTAAGATAACTAAATGCATCACAAATGACAAAATCCAGTTCATCTTTTTCCAATAGTGACTCTAACTCCTCAGCACTTAAGAATTGTGCAACAAAAAAATACTCAGGGTGTTGGTTCAAGCGTTCTAAAGTTAATTTCCAGCGTGAGCCATCCAGTGTTTCCAGGGGATTATAGCTTAATATCCCAATGCTGATTTGTTGTTTTTCCTGAGAGCTTAAAAATTGTTTGAATTGAGATGTTCGAAACTCATTCTGGGCGGCATGGAGAGTAGCAGAAAATAATATAAGAAGTAGGGAAAATGTGAAATAAAAAAAATACTGTTTGGTATTATTCTTTACTAGTGTCAATATGAGCTTTATGTGGTTTGTCACTTTTTATTAATTATCTTCTAAAGCTGCTTTGTTATGTGAGAGTAGTTCAACAAGTTTATTCGATAACTCTGTTGGTTCAAATTTTGAGATATAATCATCTGCTCCAACCCCCCTGCCTAGTGATTTGTTAGCATCTGCTGAAAGAGAAGAATGCATGATGACGGGGATATCTTTAAAACGTGGATCATTTTTAATATGTTTGGTAAGTACATAACCGTCCATTTCCGGCATTTCAACATCCGTCAGTATTAATTGAATATAATCAGCAACAGGCAAGCCTCTTGTTTCTGCACGGGTAGCAATATCTTTAAGTTTTGTCCAGGCATCTGCACCGTTAATGGCGCTGACATGTGCAATACCCATATGATCTAAAGTTCGTTCAATTTGTTGACGGGCTACAGTAGAGTCATCAGCATACATGACGGTAAAGCCTTGCCCTTCCAAGCTATTTGTAACTCCTGAAAAAAATTCCTCATCCTGGGCAAAATGGGCAGTTTCGGAGAGAACTTTTTCAACATCCATAATCATAGCAATACGACCATCTTGTAATTCAGTCACCGCAGTGACCAGTCCACCCAGACGATCTGACATCATGGTTGGAGGTACTTTAATATCATTCCATTGCAGACGTAATATATTCTCCACAGATTGTACTAAAAACCCCTGCATATGTTTATTATATTCGGTAACAATAAGAATTTGCGGCTCTTCTGAAATGTTAAGGCCACAAAATTTTGGTAAATTAACCACAGGTACCACGGTACCACGCAGACTGGTCATACCTTCAACTGAAGGGGGCATATCCGGTGCATGAGTTATATCAGGAACCTGCATGACTTCGCGAACTTTAAACACATTAATACCATAAACTTCCTCTCTATTTGTTGAATCATCTTTGCCAAGACTAAATAATAGCACTTCAAGTCTATTTGTACCTGCAAGACTAGTACGTTCATCTACAGATTGAATAAAATTTGCCATAGTCTCTTTCTTTCTCTTTATTGACTCATCAGTTGACGCTGTTCTTTGCAGGAATATCACAACGATTATATATTATAACGACAATGGGGCTAAAAGCTTTAATCTTTTGTCATTTGGGTAGTAGGTTTAACTGATTTATTTAGGTTCAAATAATACTATAATATAAAATTCACCATTTATCATCAGTTGAGAAATTATTATGCAGAATTTACAACGTTTACTCAAAATAATGTCTGATCTTAGGGACCCTAAAAATGGATGTCCCTGGGATCTAAAACAAAGTTATCAGTCTCTAGTCAAATATACTCTGGAAGAGGCTTATGAAGTGGCTGAAGCTATTGAATCGGGTGATATGAAAGAAGTTAAAAAAGAATTGGGTGATCTTTTATTTCAGATAGTTTTTTATGCTCAACTAGCAAAAGAAGAAGGCCTATTTGATTTTGATGATATTGCCTGCTCTATTGCGGATAAAATGGTTATACGTCATCCACATGTGTTTTCAGACCATCACTATGAAAATGAAGAGGCCTTTTTAAAAGCCTGGGAAGAACAAAAAGAAAAAGAGAAATCTGCATTAACTTCTTCAGATGAAAATTTAAAAAAAGAAAGTATGGTAAGTTTGATGGATGGTATTAGTCAGATTCTACCAGCCATGCCTAGAGCTGTAAAAATCCAGCAAAAAGCAATTCATATTGGTTTTGACCTGGATAGTGCAGAACAAGTCTTACCAAAAATCAGGGGGGAGCTTGATAAATTATTAACTGAGATAAAAGCATATGAAGCTGAAACAAACAAAGTCAAGAATATTGAAAAAATAGAAAATGAACTGGGAGATGTCTTATTCAGCTGTGTTAACCTGGCAAGAAAACTGGAAATTGATCCAGAAAGGGCCTTAAGATTGAGTAATCATAAATTTACTCAGCGTTTTAGAAAAATGGAAGCTTACTATCAATATGATAGGAAAAAAATGGAATCAGTTTCTATTATAGAGCTAAATAAAATCTGGCAAAAACTTTAAACCTTTATATTTAATATACAAGGTAAACCCATCTTTCTGTTTTTTGTTGCACTAAATTTGTGCAATATAGGTTTGGTATGTGCTATAAAAGTGCAGCCCAATAGTAGAATTAAAATACATAAATTTATAAGTATCTGATTACTTATACTATGTTCTATTATGGTGCAAAAATTGCTTAAAAGATGAAAATCTATGTTTTAACAATCGCTTAACAATATTATTTTATTATTTATAAGGGCTTAATTATGTCAAAAATTTATAAATTAGTGAGCAGTAGCCTGCTCTTCTTTATGCTCATTTTGGGGAGTTCCAATGCTATAGCAGCAGATGCCATTAATGGTGCTGATACTGCATGGATAATGATTTCCACAGCATTGGTCTTATTTATGACTTTGCCGGGGCTGGCGCTGTTTTATGGTGGCCTGGTGCGTACTAAAAATGTGTTATCTATTTTAATGCAGTGTTTTGCTATTACCAGCATTATGTCTATTCTTTGGCTGGTGGCTGGTTATTCTCTGGCATTTAGTGATGGCGGCTCTATGAATGCCTTTATCGGTGGTTTTGATAAGGTATTATTTGCCGGTGTTATGGAAGATTCTGTTTCAGGTACGATTCCGGAAGGCTTATTTGCCTTATTTCAAATGACATTTGCTATTATTACTCCGGCACTAATAGTCGGTGCTTTTGCAGAACGTGCCCGATTTTCTGCGATGATGTTATTTAGTACTATCTGGTTATTTGTTGTTTATGTACCGGTAACCCATTGGGTATGGGCAGAAGGAGGCTGGTTATTTGAAATGGGACTATTGGATTTTGCCGGAGGTACTGTGGTGCATATTACTGCAGGGGTTGCGGCAATTGTCTCTGCTCTAGTGATTGGTAAGCGTAAAGATTTTGGTGTGCATATGTTACCCCCGCATAATCTGACTATGACCGTAGTAGGTGCTGGTATGTTATGGGTTGGCTGGTTTGGATTTAATGGTGGTAGTGCTTTAGCCGCTGATGGTAATGCAGCCATGGCAATGTTAGTGACGCATATTTCAGCATCAGCAGGAGCTGGTATGTGGGCAGCCATTGAGTGGGTGAGACATGGCAAGCCTTCTGTTTTGGGAATTGTAACCGGGATGGTTGCCGGCCTGGGTACTATTACACCTGCTTCAGGATTTGTAGGACCGGCAGGCGCTTTAGTTATTGGACTTTCTGCTGGTGTGGTTTGCTATACAGCTACACAGTTAATCAAAGTGAAGTTTAAACTGGATGATTCTTTAGATGTATTTCCAGTGCATGGTGTCGGTGGTATTTTAGGAACCTTCCTGGCAGGTATTTTTGCTTCAGCACAATTAGGAGTATTTTCTGGACAAGGTTATGCTGAGGGAATGAATATGCTGAGTCAGATTCAGGTTCAATTAATTGGAATAGGTGCTACTTTTATGTACACCGCAGTGATGACTTATATTATATTAAAAGTGGTCGATAAGCTGGTGAGTTTACGTGTTGATCATGATGAAGAAACTGAAGGTCTGGATATTGTTTCTCATGATGAACGTGGTTATGACTTCTAATAAACAGGGAGTTAGTAAGTAGAGAGTTAACGATTAGAGAGTTAATTAATATAAAACTTTCAGACTGTCTCTAAGGATACAGTCTGAAAATTTAATTAAACAAAAAGTCTATTTAAACAGCTTACCAAAAAAAGATTTTTTTGGTGTTTTTTCCTGCTCTTCTTCCTTTTTCTTTTCAGTTTTTTGTTCTGCAAGTTTAGCTTGTTTTTCAGCTTCGATTCTTTGACGGATCTGTTTCTTGACATCATCATCAATTTCAATATTTAGAAATTCACTGTCTTTTCTTAAAATATATCTGGCAAGTTTGTCTAAGTATTTTTCATCAATATCATTTGGTTTGATAATGAGTGTTCGATCCTCAAAGTTTTCATGGTTTTGTATACTGAGGTTAATAATGGATTTTTTAGGGTTAGCAGTAAATTTAAAAAGAACAGGAATATCTTTAGTAATATAAAAGTTTAAAGCACCATTATTTTTGCTAGATAAATTATTAGCACTAGTATAGGGGACTTTATGCGATTTAAGAAAGTCGGTAATACGATCAGCTTCTAAGTTATTATGAGTATGATGTATGTATTCTTTTACAGCAGCCCCATGATATCTATATGTAAAATGTATGGAACAAATTTTGTCATGGTTTACGATGCCACCAGAACCATCAGTATTAATTTTATAGTTTTCCTGGTTTAACTCACCTAGTTCAGGAAATAGCTTTGAGTAATTAAGAACTTTTTTGGTTTGTTCAATTTTGTTAAGATGTTGTGTAAATTCTTTAAGGTAGAGATAAAGTTGTTTCATCTTTGGTGAAATTAATGAATCAGATATAAGTTGAATATTTTCGTTACTCAGCTCTTTGTCCAGTTGTTTGCTAATATCTTGGTCAGCTTGATCTCTTAGGTTATCTAGAACACCCATAATTATTACCTTGACTATAAATTTAATTAAGTTGCTTAATTATAGAGTGAATTACTATTTTAGGTAAAGATAAAGATGGAAAATATCCTAATAACATGTTATTTTCGCGAACTTTAAGTGATGTTATACCAATAAGGATGTATTTAAATGCCAGGTAAGCTGTATATTCAAACCTTTGGATGTCAAATGAATGAGTATGATTCGGCCAAAATGGCAGATGTACTGAATGAGTCTCATGCAGTGGTATTAGTTGAAACACCACAGGAAGCTGATATATTATTATTGAATACCTGCTCTATCCGAGAAAAGGCCCAGGAAAAAGTATTTTCACTATTAGGTCGTTTTAGACAGCTTAAGGAAATAAATCCAGATATTATTATTGGTGTTGGAGGCTGTGTGGCCAGTCAGGAGGGGGATTTGATTCGTCAAAGAGCACCTTATGTTGATTTGGTTTTTGGTCCACAAACCCTGCATCGTTTACCAAAAATGCTTGATGAAGTCTCAAAAATCCATAAGCCTGTTATTGATGTATCATTCCCAGAGATTGAGAAGTTTGATAACTTACCAGAGCCAAGAGCAGAAGGTCCCAGTGCTTTTGTCTCTGTTATGGAAGGTTGCAGCAAGTATTGTACATTCTGTGTGGTTCCCTATACCAGAGGAGAAGAAATTTCACGTCCTTTAGATGATGTGATTGCTGAAGTGGCTTGTTTATCCAAACAGGGCGTGATTGAAGTCAATTTATTGGGACAAAATGTTAATGCTTATCGAGGTGCTACCCATGAGGGGGATATTGCTGACCTGGCACTATTAATTCACTATATTGCTCAGATTGAAGGCATTCAAAGAATTCGCTATACCACTTCTCATCCCATAGAGTTTTCAGATAGCCTGGTGGATGTCTACCGTGAAGTGCCTGAATTAGTCAGTTTTTTACATTTACCTGTACAAAGTGGTTCTGATCGTATTTTAAGTATGATGAAACGTGGGCATTCAGCATTAGAGTATAAGAGTAAAATTAAACAAATCAGAGAAGCACGTCCGGATATTACTATATCATCTGACTTTATTGTGGGCTTTCCAGGGGAAACTGAGGCAGATTTTAATGCCACAATGCAATTAATTGAAGATATTCGTTTCGATCAAAGCTTTAGTTTTATTTATAGTCCAAGACCGGGTACTCCGGCATCTTCTTTACCCGATGATGTACCTATGGAAGTAAAAAAACAACGTTTAAGTCAGTTACAAGCACGTATTAATGAATTTGCAGCAGAATATTCACAACAGATGGTGGGTAGTGTTCAGCAAGTGCTGGTACATGGAATATCAAAAAAGGAGCAAGAAGAAGTGGCAGGGCGGACAGAAAATAATCGTGTGGTTAATTTTAACCCTCGGGGAAAAGATTTGATTGGTCAAATTGTTGCGGTAAAAATTACCGATGCGTATACCAATTCTTTGCGTGGAGAATTGCTATGACAGCTACTGTAAATGGAACTTTAGAGGTTTCACAACAACTTATATTAGAACCCCTGGATAATATTCGCCTGGTAAACTTATGTGGTCAATTAGATGAACATTTACGTTTAATTGAACGCCGCCTTGCTGTACAAATAGCCAATCGAAGTAATAAATTCAAGGTGACAGGAAAACCAGAGGATCGAGATGCTGCTATTGCTGTATTAAAGTCTTTATATGAAGAAAGTGAGAAGAATGTCTTAGATCCACAAAAGATTCATCTATTTTTGCAGGAATCCGGTATTGAGGAAGAGATTAAGGATGGTGCAGGAAAGTTAGAGCATGAATCGGGAGAAGATGTTTCACTTTTAGCCGGTCGTAGTTTAATTAAGCCGCGAGGGAAAAACCAACAGGATTATTTAAATCGTGTATTACATCATGATATTAACTTTGGGATTGGTCCTGCGGGTACGGGTAAAACATTCCTTGCAGTGGCCTGTGCAGTTCAAGCCTTGGAAAGAGATCAGGTCAGACGAATTATCTTAACTCGTCCTGCTGTGGAAGCAGGTGAAAACCTTGGTTTTCTGCCGGGCGATCTGTCACAAAAAATTGATCCCTATTTGCGGCCTTTATATGATGCCTTATATGAAATGTTGGGCTTTGAAAAAGTCAGCAAACTAATGGAAAGAAATATTTTAGAGGTGGCACCTTTAGCATTTATGCGCGGTCGCAGTTTAAATGAATCTTTTATTATTCTGGATGAAGCTCAAAATACTACCTGTGAACAAATGAAAATGTTTTTAACTCGTATTGGTTTTGGCTCTACGGCCATTGTCACAGGAGATATTACTCAGATTGATTTGCCGGGGAGTAGAAAGTCGGGCCTAAATCACGCCTTGGAAGTTTTAGGTAAAGTTAAGGGAATTAGTTTTACTCACTTTAATTCAAAAGATGTGGTTAGGCATGAGCTGGTGAAGCGCATTGTTGATGCTTATGAAAAAGAAGATAAGGATAAGCAGGCTAAAGTCACACCATCATTTAAACGTAAGAAATAATAATGCAAGAATATCTTGAGTTTCCAGTTGTTATTGATATACAGAGAGTTATTAATGCAGATTCAATTCCAGGCAATGAACTAATAGAAAATTGGATTAAAGTAAGTTTATTAGAAGAACAGGGTCAAACTAAAAAAAGTATCATTAATGATCAGGAATTGACCATTAGAATCGTTAATAAAGAAGAAATTCAAACCTTAAATAAAACTTATCGACACCATGATAAAACTACTAATGTACTTTCATTTCCCTTTGAAGTCCCTGCCCACCTGCCACCCAATATAGCAATGCCCTTATTAGGTGATATTGTTATTTGCCATGATATTGTTGTCGAGGAAGCACAACAGCAGGGAAAAAAATTACTTGAGCATTGGGCTCACATGGTGGTACATGGAGTTCTACACCTTAAAGCCTATAATCATATTCAGGATTCAGATGCTCAAATAATGGAAGCTCTGGAAATAAAAATCCTTGCACAATTAGGTTTTTCTAACCCCTATTGAGGTTTATAAAATATCAGCAGCAAAATCAGCCAGTCTGGATCTCTCTCCACGTCTTAAAGTGATGTGACCACTATGTTCCCAATCGTGAAAACGGTCAACAACATAAGTCAGGCCGGAAGTTGTTTCTGTTAGATAAGGCGAGTCAATCTGTGCTAAATTGCCTAAACAGATTATTTTACTGCCGGGACCTGCACGGGTAATTAAAGTCTTCATTTGTTTTGAAGTAAGATTTTGTGCTTCATCCAGAATGATATAGCGATTCATAAAGGTGCGTCCACGCATAAAATTCAAAGAGCGGATTTTAATTCGTGTAGCTAAGAGATCATTAGTCGCTTGTTTCCCCCACTCACCGGCATCCTGATTATTAGTTAATACTTCCAGGTTATCCATTAAAGCACCCATCCATGGAGCCATTTTTTCTTCTTCAGTACCAGGTAGAAAACCAATATCCTCGCCTACTGAAATAGTGGTACGGGTCATAATGATCTCCTGATATAGTTGATCATCCATAACCTGTGATAAGCCTGCAGCCAAAGCAAGCAAAGTTTTTCCTGTACCGGCTTGTCCTACCAGAGAAACAAAATCCACTTCTGGATCCATTAATAAATTCAGGGCATAATTCTGTTCTTTATTTCGGGCTGAAATACCCCAAACCGCTTGTTTCTCAGAGTAGTACTGTTTAACCTGTTCAACAACAGCACTATCATCATTTACTTCCCTGACAATAGCTTCAAACTGGCCATCTCCTCCAATATCTATAAACTCATTGTGATACCATTTAGTTGCATCATCACCGCTAATTTTATGATAAGTATGACCTTCTTCTGACCAGCTATTGACTTCTTTATCATTGAGATCCCAGAAACTAGCAGGTAAATTTTCTATACCGCTATAAAGCAGGTTAACATCATCCAGCACCTGATCATTATTATAGTCTTCAACACGAAGACCAATAGCCGCTGCTTTGATGCGCATATTGATATCTTTACTGATTAAAAAGACATCTGGCAGATCAG
>JADFVK010000141.1 GCA_015222495.1 Pseudomonadota bacterium | reverse complement strand
AGCCGTACCGATGCAGGTGTGCATGCCATGAGCCAATTGGCAAGAATTGCTTTAGAATATGAGATACCAGCAAAACGTTTACAAATGGCTATGAACGCTCAACTTCCTGATGATATTCAATTGATGCATTGTGAACCATGCAGCCAGCAGTTTAATCCGCATACCATTTCAAGTGAAAAAGAATATCATTATTACTTTTCTCTTTCTCAGCTGACGAATCCTGTGTTTAACGATATTATTGGCTGTGAACTAGGCCATCCTCTTGATAAATTTTCACATCAAGAACGATTTGAAAAAATGACAGAGGCTTGTCGGTTATTTGTTGGAACTCATGATTTTCAAAACTATTGTAATAAAGATAAAAAAACAGTTTCGACTGTGCGAACAGTGACCAAATGTGATATTCATTCTGCTAATTTTTCACCGCTAGCTGAAAATATTTATTACATTAAAATTTGTAGTAATGGTTTTTTACGCTACATGGTACGCTTTATTGTAGGGGCATTATTTGAAGTTTTTAAGGGAAGAGTTGAATTAGAAGACATTTCTAATTACTTAAACAGTTATCAATCAAAAAGATTAAGCTTAAAAGCAAAATCTAAAGGTCTTCATCTGATTAGTATAACGGCTAAGTAGTACGTTTAATTATCCTCTTCGTATCTTATTTTTTTTTATTGCCTGGTTATCTAAACTAATTATTAGGCTTCCATTGTTGTACTATCGCTGTTGTTGCTTGTGATATGTGTTGGTAGATAGCTCGTTGGTAGGATTTTTCTAAGAATTCAGCTTGTTTAGCTATATCAGTACACAGCTTTTTTGTATTTGGACGTTGACCTCCACGGCCTAAGTCAAGTCGATCTGCGTCCCAGCATGTTCTAACGGTTAAGTCTCCTTCTACCATCCCCGTGCTATGAAATTCACAGGCATAAATTAACAATAATTTTTCCTGATCATTAATATCAAGTACTTCATTAGGTAGTTTTTCAATAAAGCGTGCGGCTCGTTCGCCATGATCAGGATCATTAAATTCAGCTTCTCTTTTTACATCATGTAAAAATGCAAATAGTTCTACGACACGTTGATTAGCGCCATTTTGGCGTGCAAGGAGTAAACCATTAACTCTTACGCGAGCCCAGTGGGATAAACCATGTACGCCCTTCCAGTTTAATTTAAAGCTTTCTTTGATTAGCTGTAATAGTTTTTTATCGATCATTAGTTTTAATTATCTAAGTATTTATCTTTTAATAATAGCATTTATCTTTACTTTATCGGATAATTATTTAAATTAATTTTACTTAGGTTATAGATATGTCAAAACATTATGATTTAATATCCATCGGTGCCGGTAGCGGTGGTCTTTCAGCAGCGGAACGTGCAGCTCAATATGGTAAGAAGTGTGCCGTTATTGAGATTAGCAAAGTGGGGGGGACCTGCGTCAATATTGGCTGTGTACCCAAAAAGGTGATGTGGAATGCAGCGAATTTAGCTCATGGTATGGCTGATGCCCGTGATTATGGCTTTGATGTCACTAATAATGGCTTAAACTGGAGCAAGTTGATTGAACAGCGGGAAGGCTATATCTCCGGTATTATTAACTGGTATGGTAATTATCTTAAAGATTCTGATATTGATTATATTGATGGTAAGGCTCGTTTTGTTGATGCACATACCTTAGATGTGAATGGTGAACACTATACTGCAGATCATATTGTAGTCGCTCCTGGAGGGTACCCTCTGGTGCCTGATATAGAGGGAGCTGATTTAGGACTAACTTCAGATGGATTTTTTGCTTTAAAAGAGCAGCCCAAACATATTGCGATTGTGGGCTCAGGTTATATTGCTGTGGAATTAGCCGGATTGATGAGTAGTCTGGGTAGCCAGGTGACTTTATTAATTCGCAAAGGTCATGTGCTGGGTAATTTCGACTCTATTTTAAATGGTACTCTGGCCAAAGTGATTCAGGATGATCCCAATATTGTTTTGTTATCCAGCACTGAAGTTGAAAAAGT
>JADFVK010000140.1 GCA_015222495.1 Pseudomonadota bacterium | reverse complement strand
TTTTAGTACTTAGAACTGTCTGAACGTAGTGAGTTTTCTAAGTTCTAAAAATAAGTGAGCATAAGGCTCAACTGTTATTTGTTTATCTATACGCTGAGTAGTTATCAATTTTTAGCTTAAGGACTCTTAAGCTGTCATTGTTGCCTTTAATTTCTTCATCGCATTATTTTCAAGCTGTCTGACTCGCTCTGCAGAGATATCATATTTGCCTGCCAGATTCTGAAGTGTTTGCTTATCATCACTTAACCAGCGTTGTGAAACAATATCACGACTACGGTCATCCAGAGTGGCTAAAGCGGTATGTAATAAACGTGACTCTGTTTGCTTGGTTGTTGATGTGAAGAAAGAATCTTCCGGATTAGGTTCAGCTGATTCCAGATAATTTGCTGGAATAATCGGTGCACTCTCACTATCTTCTTCGTCATAACCATCATAAGAATTATCTTGATAGGTTAAGCGAGCTTCCATTTGCAGAACATCTTTCTTAGTGACGCCTAACTCTTCAGCAACTGTATTGACTTCGGCATCAGAAAACCAGCCTAAGCGTTTTTTCTTACGACGTAAGTTAAAAAATAATTTACGTTGTGCCTTGGTGGTGGCAATTTTGACAATACGCCAGTTACGTAAAATATACTCATGTATTTCTGCTTTAATCCAATGCACGGCAAAAGAAACAAGACGCACTTTCTTCTCAGGATCAAAACGTTTAACAGCCTTCATCAGACCAATATTACCTTCCTGAATCAGATCACCCTGAGGTAGGCCATAACCACGGTAGCCTCTGGCAATATGAACAACGAAACGTAAATGTGACATAATCATACGTTGTGCTGCATTTAAATCTGAACCATCGTGGATTTGTTCACCCAGAGTGGATTCTTCTTCAGCTGTCAGCATAGGGATCGAATTAACAGCACTGATATAAGAATCCAGGCTACCAGTAGGAACCGACAATGGAATTGCTAAAGATTTTGTACTCATATGATTTCCTCTTAAAATACTTGAACCGATAATGATAACACTCTTTGTTATATACTGCTACACTATAAGTAATAAAGTATGGTAATTATAACATATAGTAATAACCAAGTAAATAGGTCGGGAATATCTTTAAGGTGATATTTCTGCTAACTCCCCAATAATTTTAATCAGATAATCCCAGAATTTATCTACACTGGCTATATTGACTTGTTCTCGAGGTGAGTGTGCATCGGTAATGGTGGGGCCGAAGGAGATAATATCACAATCAGGGTAGACATCAGATAGTAAACCGCACTCAAGTCCCGCATGGATTACCTGGATCATAGCTTCTTTATTATATAGTTTTTGATATAGCATCAAAGCTTGTTTTAGCAGTGGGCTGTTGCGGTTTGGTTTCCAGCCCGGGTAAGCACCACTTATTTTTACTTTACAAGCAAATTGCTGCTGATAGTGTGCAATTCTTAGTGCATGTGCATCACGTTCTTCGTTATTTGCACTGCGACATAAATTGAGCATGGAGAGATCTTTTCCGGGATTTAAGTTGATAATGCCAAGATTATTGGAGCTTTCAACCACACCGGGTAAATCATCTGAGTACTTGATAACACCATTGGGATGAGAGGCAAAAAGACTTAATAATTCTGTAGTCTGATTGTTTGGTAAAGCCTGATTTTCATCTATAGTGTAATTTTCAATGCTTAATGTGATCTGTGGTTCGCTCTGTTTATAGAGTTCTTTAAGCTGTGTATTGCGATTATTCACCCATTGTATAAGGGGTTCACTTTCTGTGGTTAATACATTTACAAAGGCTTCACGGGGAATTGCATTATGCAAGGTACCACCATTAAAGCTTTGTAGTTGTATATCAAAAAGTTGACTAAGACTAAGCAGTTCCTGTGCTAATAAGATATTAGCATTGCCTCGGTTTGCATGAATATCGACTCCGGAATGTCCACCTAATAAACCGTTTAAACTGATCCTGAGTAAATCTCCCTGACTGGCTTGCCATTGCAGTTCTAATGTGGAACTAATATCAACACCTCCGGCACAGCCAATATATATTTCACCTTCTTCTTCTGTATCAAGATTCAATAATTGTTGAGCTTTGAGCCAACCGGCTTGTAGTCCAAAGGCACCACCCATGCCAGCTTCCTCATCTACGGTGAATAATAATTCTAAAGGACCATGCTTAATTGTTTTATCTGTCATTAAGGCCAGCATAGCAGCACAGCCAATACCATTATCAGCACCGAGTGTGGTTCCTGTGGCTTTTAACCAGCCATCTACTATCTGTAATTGCAAAGGATCTTTTGTGAAGTCATGCTGACTATCACTATTGGCCTGAGCCACCATGTCTACATGACTTTGCAAAGCCGTAATAGGAGATTTTTCATAATTTTCCGTTGCAGGTACTCGCAGTAAAACATTTCCAGTTTTATCCTGCTCAACTATAGCGCCATGTTTTTCACCTTGCTGGCGGATATAAGTGACGATGGCTTGTTCCTGTTTGCTGGGGCGTGGAATGGCACAAAATTCAATAAAATGTTTCCATAATTCCATATGAGGTAATTGACTGAGCATAATTTTCTCTAAGCTAAAAATAACTGCCATTAAAATAGCATAGTCTTTTTCACTTGAATAGTTTTGTTTTAAGAGTCTTTATTTTATGTACAAAAAACTAAATACACTATCTAGTTAATATTAGTATTAATAGACTCTAAATGTGCTATTTTTACGTTCTAATATGATAATTTTAGCCCTTGATTTATGAACTTAGTGATAACTTTTACAGTATAAAAATATACCTAAATCCGCTATATTTTATATTAATTTTTAAAAAATATTTGTGTTGATTTAATTTCTCAAGAGTATTCTTTAATTTGTTGATTTAATACAAAAAAATATCTTTGGTATTTGTAGCTTATTACTCTAAGTTATTGTCATTACAAGAAAAAATTGAAAATAATAATAATTTCGCTTGACCTGAACACTAACAGTTTCTATAGTAGCATTGTGGGGTAAAGTGGATCAAAATGGTTTAAATAGGATCAAAATAGAATAAAGTGGCACAAAATGTCATAAATACTATTTTAAATCGACTACTTTTTGTAGCAGATAAAACCCTTAAATATATATTAGAAGCATAAATACTAGAAGCATAAAAATCACTATGTTAAATGGCGTAAGCAAACTCAATCTTGATGCAAAAGGACGTTTAGCGATTCCCAGTCGTTATAGAGAACGTCTTATGGAAGATTGTAATGGTCGTTTAGTGGTGACGCTGGATCAAGAGCGTCGCATGGTGATTTATCCATATAATGACTGGAAAGAAGTGGAAGAGAAGTTAGTTAAGCTTTCTATTAGTAAAGCAGCAGTGAAATTAAAAAGATTAATTTTAGGTCATGCTGAAGATTGTGATATGGATAAGAATGGGCGTATTAATCTACCTTCATATTTACGTGAAAAAAATAATCTGACCAAGCAAATTGTTTTAGTGGGTATTGGTAATAAGTTTGAAGTGTGGAATGAAGAGAATTGGACTGATGAGTGGGATGATGAGGAAGAGTTGAAGTTGCCCGAGGAATTAGAAGCTCTTTCCTTATAATTGTTCTTAACTATTCTTAACAACTGTTCTTAATAATTGTGATTAACTATAAAAACTAATGCCAGAAAATAATTTTGAACATAAGCCCGTATTACTTAATGAAGCGATTGCAGCATTAGAAATTGACCCACAGGGTATTTATGTTGATGGTACCTTTGGTCGTGGTGGACATTCACAATTCATATTAGATCAATTAGGTGACTCAGGACAATTAATTGCTTTTGATAAAGATCCTCAGGCAATTGTAACAGCAGAAGAAAAATATAGTGATGAGCCCAGGTTTAAAATACACCATGGCTCATTTGCGGAATTGGAACATTATTTAATACAACATGAACTTTGTGGAAAAGTATCAGGGATATTATTAGATTTGGGAGTGTCTTCCCCGCAATTAGATGATCCCAGACGAGGTTTTAGTTTTCAGCAGTCTGGCCCTTTAGACATGCGTATGAATGATCAGATTGGTGTTAATGCCAGTCAATGGATTAATAAGGCAAAAGAAGAAGAAATTGCCAATGTATTATATGAGTATGGTGAAGAACGTTATTCAAGGCGTATAGCAAAAGCCATAGTATGGGCAAGAAAAGAACAGCCTTTAACTGATACTAAACAATTAGCAGAAATTATTAAGCAGGCTCACCCGCGCTGGGAAAAGAAAAAGCATCCTGCAACACGAAGCTTTCAGGGTATTCGTATTTTTATTAATAATGAGCTGGATGATATAGACCAGTGTCTAATGCAAAGCTATCAATGTCTGGCAAAGGGTGGAAATTTAGTCGTCATTAGTTTTCACTCATTAGAAGATAGAAAGATTAAACGCTTTTTCAGACGTATGGCAGAAGGTAAGAAATTACCACCTGACTTACCGGTTATTGAAGCTGATATTGAACGCAAGATGAAATTGATAGGTAAGAAAATCAAAGCAGGTAAAGAGGAGTTAATGATCAATCCTCGAGCCAGAAGTGCAGTATTAAGAGTTGCCAGTAAATTATAGGCTGAATGATATGTTAGGTATGTATGAGTGCTAAGTTTTTATTGCTGATTAGCCTACTGATTATTACTTTCATCTCAGCGATTAGCGTGGTTTATACCAAGCATTATAATCGTAAGCTGTTTGTTGAAGTACAGCGACTGGAAAAGCAGCGTGATGATATGGAAATAGAATGGGGCCAGTTACAGCTTGAGCAAAATACCTGGGCAACCCATAGTCGTATAGAAAGCATTGCAAAGGAAAAGCTGGAGATGTTTATTCCTAGTGCAAAAGATGTAATTTATTTAAAAATAAAATAAGGTTTTAAATTTTATAAAATGGCAAAAACCAAGCACACAACTGAGATTCAAGCATATAGGATAAATTTTGTTTATTTTATCCTGATGCTGGTTGTGTGTGTGCTTGTTTGGCGGGTATTGGATTTACAGGTTTTAAATAAAAGCTTTTTAAAAGATCAGGGTAATGCCAGAGTATTAAGAGAATTAGAAGTGACTGCTCACCGAGGCATGATTACAGATAGAAATGGTTATCCTCTGGCTATCAGCACTCCGGTTTCCTCTATATGGATTAATGCCAGAGAGTTTAGCCAACATACTGAAAACAGTACTGATAAAAGAGCAAATCAAAAGAATAGTCAGATTTATCAATTAGCTAAAATACTGGATCTCAATAGTCAGTCCCTCAAAAATAAAATAAAGAAACGTGCTGATAAAGAATTTGTTTATATTAAACGTCGTATTAGCCCTGATTTAGCTCAGAAAGTAATGGATTTATCTATTAAGGGAATTCATACGCAACGTGAATATCAACGTTTTTATCCTGATGGTGAAGTATTTGGTCATGTACTGGGTTTTACCGATGTTGATGATAATGGTCAGGAAGGCATGGAGCTGGCTTATGATGAATGGCTTAGTGGTGTATCAGGTAGTAAAAGAGTTGTAAAAGATCGCCTGGGTAGAATTATCTCTATTGAAGAACAAATCAGTGCACCGCAACCTGGAAAAGTATTAAGTCTGAGTCTTGATCGTAGTATTCAATATTTAGCTTATAAAACACTGCAGAAAACAGTACAAAAACATAAGGCAAAATCAGGTTCAATTGTTGTATTAGATATTGAATCCGGTGAGATTATGGCCATGGCAAGTCAGCCGGGTTTTAATCCTAATAGAGCAGAAGATAGAAAAACACAATTATATCGTAATCGAGCCATTGCTGATTTATTTGAACCGGGTTCAACTATGAAGCCTATTGCTATTGCAGCAGCTTTAAATAGTGGTCGCTTTAGTCCTGGTACACAAATTGAAACAGGCGACGGCTGGTTTATGATTGGACGTAAAACCATTAAAGATACTCATGCTAATGGTACTATTGATGTTTCAACGGTATTACAAAAATCCAGTAATGTAGGTACTGCAAAAATAGCTTTGGCTTTACCCAAACCATTGTTATGGGATACATTTTATAGCTTTGGATTTGGCTCTGATACCGGAAGTGGTTTTCCTGGAGAGTCAGCAGGACGTTTAAAGCGTCCAAGACGTATTTCTAAAATTGAGCAGGCGGTATTATCTTTTGGTTATGGTATGTCAGTGACCAATCTACAGTTAACTAATGCATATAGCATGATTGCCAGAGAGGGTGAGAAAAAAGACGTAACATTTTTATCTACTGCCGATGCTCAACAAGAATCTGCAAATGTGCAGCTGCAGACAATAGCAGGGAAAGTCAGCTTGTCTTCTCGCTCTCTTAAGCAAGTCAGTAAAATGATGGAAGGCGTGGTTAAAAAAGGCGGTACTGCTCCTAAAGCTGCAGTGGTTGGATATAAGGTTGCAGGAAAAACAGGTACGGTGAAAAAATCTTCTAAACATGGTGGTTATACTAAGAAAAGCTATAGTGCTGTTTTTGCCGGGTTTGCACCCGTTGATAAGCCTAAGCTTGCCATTGTCGTGATGATAGATGAGCCAAACAATGGTGTTTATTATGGTGGCCTGGTGGCAGCGCCCGCTTTTTCTGATGTTATGTCCGGTGCCTTGAGGTTTTTGAATATAGAGCCTGATGATATTAGCCAGCCAGATATGGTCTCCCAAATAGAAGAAAGTATCGGGAGGCAGGGATGAATTTAACTTTACCCCCGGTAGTGATTCAGACCAAAAAAGACAATGGTCTGAAGCAAAAAGAAACTTCTCAACAAAACCATCTACAGACTCTGTTAGATGGTTTTGTTGATCTTAGTGAGGTCAAAAAGTACAAGCCAGCTTTCAAAGGTTTATCTGATAATAGTAATAAAGTACATGAGGGTTTTTTGTTTTTGGCAAGTGCCGGACGTTGTATTGTGACGGACAAGCAAACAAAAAAATGGCCTCAACATGGTATTGCCTATGCAGGAGATGCAATTAATCGTGGTGCATCATTGATTCTTTGGGAGCCTACTGAAGAATTGAATGAGATGCCGGCTAGCTGTGTTGTTAAAGGACGTGCAGAAGTTCCATTAATTAGAATTAACTTGCTGCATGAAAAAATAGGTGAGATAGCCTCACGGTTTTATCAGCATCCCAGTCATGCAATGGGTGTGATAGGCATCACCGGAACTAATGGTAAAACATCAATATCACACTTTATTGCACAAACAATTTCTGCAATAGAGCAGGCTGATTCATCATCAGAAGCAAAAAAATGTGCAGTCATTGGCACCCTGGGTAATGGAATTTATGGTGAATTACAAGAAAGTACGCATACAACACCTGATGCGGTGACCTTGCAAGCTCTGATGGCTGAATTTAAAGAGCAGGGTGTTAATACTGTAGTGATGGAGGTTTCATCACATGCATTGGCTCAGGGACGTGTGAATGGCGTGGAATTTAACACTGCAGTTTTTTCAAATTTAAGTCGTGATCATCTGGATTATCATGGTGATATGAATAGTTATGGTGATGAAAAACTAAAATTGTTTCAGTTCTCATCTATACAGCATATTGTACTGAATTTAGATGATGCTTTTTCTGAAAAAATTATTGCAGCTGTTAGCAAGGCTCAAAATAGTGTTTCTATTGTGACTTACTCAAAAGAAAATAAAAAAGCAGATTATTTTGCAGATAATATTGTGATGAGTAATGAAGGGATTTCATTTGAACTAGTTCAGCAATCACAAATAGAAGTATCTTATTCTATAAAGACTCGATTACTGGGTGATTTTAATATTGATAATTTATTAGCTAGCATTGCTGTTTTACATCAGCAGGGATATGCATTAGATCAGATAGCAGCCCAGCTTGCTAAAGTATCTACTGTCCCTGGTCGTATGGAAAAGGTTGGCATAGACAAAGAACAGGCCTTAATGGTTATTGATTATGCTCATACACCAGATGCTCTGGAAAAAAGTTTAATGGCTCTTAAAGCACATACTCAGGGCCAGTTAATCTGTGTATTTGGCTGTGGTGGTGACCGTGATAAGGGTAAGCGACGATTGATGGCTCAGATTGCAGAAGTACAGGCTGATAAGGTGATTGTGACATCAGATAATCCTCGCACTGAATCAGCAGAGCAAATAATTGATGAAGTTATGCAGGGCTTTAATGATACGAAACCTATCATTGTAGAAGTCGATAGAGAACAGGCAATAAAAAAAGCTATTCAATATGCCACTGTGGATGATGTTATTTTAGTGGCCGGAAAAGGACATGAAGATTATCAGGATATTCAGGGAGTAAAACGTCCTTTTAGTGATAAAGCCTGTATCTTGGCTGAAATTGAGCAAGGTATTGTGCAATCCAATGAGTGTTTGCATTAATGAGTAATCAACATTCAAATATTAATCAGTCATTGAGTATTCATTTTTCAGAACTGGCGAGTGCCTTAGGTGTTGTATTTGAAAATAAATCAGCTTTGTCCGCACTGGATGTGAAGTTTTCCGGACTGAGCATTAATACCAGGACTATCAAAAAAGGTGATGTTTTTGTAGCGCTCAAGGGTGAGAACTTTGATGCACATAATTTTATTAAACAGGCGGAAGAACAAGGTGCCTGTGGACTGATTGTTGAAAGAAAAGTGGCCAGTGAATTGCCACAATTAATAGTAACTGATACACGTATGGCTTTAGGAAAAATTGCTTTATTGTGGCGACAAAAGTTTACTTTGCCAGTAATCGCCATTACCGGCAGTTGTGGCAAAACCACAGTTAAGGAAATGACTTCATCTATTTTGAGATGTGCGTTTAGTGGACATGGTTCTGTTTTAGCAACACTGGGCAATTTAAATAATGATATTGGTGTTCCATTGACTCTGATGAGATTAAATACGGCTCATAAAGCGGCAGTTATTGAGATTGGTGCTAATCATCAGGGTGAAATTGCACAATTGGTTAAATTAGTACAGCCGGATGTAGCCTTGATTACCAATGCAGCACATGCTCATATTGAAGGTTTTGGTTCTATTGAGGGTGTGGCCCAGGCCAAGTCTGAAATATATAGCGACCTTGCTCTTCGGGATAATACACAGGGTATAGCGATTATAAATGCTGATGATAAATTTGCGCATCAATGGATAAAGTGTAACCAGCAGGCAGAATCAGAAGGAAGAGTTAAAGTCGTCACTTTTGGTTTAAATAATACAGCAGATGTAAGTGCACACTATCAACAAAAAGAAGATGGTATTGAACTGAAAATAAAAACTTCATTAGGTGATCAGTTAGTATCACTCAATTTATTCGGGCAGCATAATATTTATAATGCCTTAGCTGCAACAGCAGCTGGCATTGCTATTGGTTGCAGTCTAGCAGATGTAAAAAAGGGTTTAGAGAATTTTGATGATGTTTCCGGGCGTTTTGAACGTAAAGCCGGCTTGCACGGCTCGCTTATATTTGATGATACTTATAATGCAAATCCGGGTTCGGTCAAAGCAGGGATTGATGCATTAAAACAAATTGCCGGACAGCAGAATACTGAAAATAAAATGGTACTTATTTTAGGTGATATGGGTGAGTTGGGTGATGAATCAAAACAGCTTCATTATCAATTGGGCAGTGACATTGCTGATTTAGGTATTGAGCAATTACTGACGGTTGGAGATTATACCCGTGAAACTCATCAGGCTTATTGTGCACAAGTGAGTGCTTTAAATAAAGGTGATATGAAGGCAGTACATTTTGATAATAAACAAGAGTTAATTGATAGTATAAAAGAACAGTTTCATGACAATGAGTTGATTTTGGTTAAGGGCTCACGAAGCATGGCAATGGAAAGTGTCGTATCAGCGATGGAGGTGGCTCACTAATGTTATTTGCTCTGACGGAATATTTATCTCAGTTTTATAGTGTTTTTAATGTTTTTTCATATTTAACAATGCGGGCTATTTTGGGTATTTTAACAGCCTTATCTATCGCTTTATTAGTAGGTCCCTTTTTTATTAAAAAGTTAAGTATTAAGCAGATGGGGCAGGTGGTGAGAGATGATGGCCCGGAATCTCACTTTAGTAAGGCTGGTACGCCTACTATGGGTGGAGCTCTCATTCTTGTAGCCATTGCTGTCAGTACTTTGCTTTGGGGTGATTTAGGTAATCGTTATATTTGGGTGGTTTTACTGGTTACTTTATTGTTTGGTGTGGTTGGTTGGATTGATGATTATAAAAAGATTGTTCATCAGGATACTAAGGGGCTGATTGCAAGGTATAAGTATTTTTGGCAAAGTTTGATTGGTTTTGGTGCAGCTTTTTATTTATATATTACAGCACAAAGTTCTAATGAAACACTATTGTTAATTCCGTTTATGAAGGATGTTTTTCTAGACTTAGGGCCTTTTTATATTTTACTGACTTATCTGGTCATTGTGGGTAGTAGTAATGCGGTAAATTTAACGGATGGTCTGGATGGTTTGGCTATTATGCCGACGGTGATGATTGCAGGGGCTTTTGGAATTTTTGCTTATTTAACGGGTAATGTGAATTTTGCAACTTATTTGGGGATTCCTTATATTGAAGGTGTCGGGGAAGTTGTTGTGATTTGTGCCGCTATTGTAGGTTCAGGTCTGGGGTTTTTATGGTTTAACACTTATCCTGCCCAGGTATTTATGGGTGATGTAGGAGCTTTAGCACTAGGAGCAAGTTTAGGGATTATTGCTGTTGTGGTTAGGCAGGAGATTGTTTTATTTATTATGGGTGGTGTGTTTGTGATGGAAACGGTTTCTGTCATTTTACAGGTGGCTTCCTATAAGTTGACCGGACGTAGAATTTTTAGAATGGCACCAATTCATCATCATTATGAGTTAAAGGGCTGGCCAGAACCAAGAATTATTGTGCGGTTTTGGATTATTACGGTGATTTTGGTGTTGATTGGCTTGGCGTCGTTGAAGATTCGTTAGTATGGATAAGTAACAGTTGAGCCTTCGGGGCACTTATTTTTCGCACTTAGAAAACTCGCTACGCTCAGACAGTTCTAAGTACGAAAAACAAGCACCCCAAAGACTTTAATTGGTGATAGGTTTGTGGTTATCAAAATAAAAGATAAGAAATAGAAATATGTTCGGTGTAGTGCTCTTAACTTCCCCCTTCTTCAGAAGGGGGATTGAGGGGGTTGGATCTTTTGATTTTAAATTAATCAAAAGAAAAAAGAAAAAAGAAAAAATGAATAAAGCATCAGTACAAACTAAGCAATTCAGCTTCACCAAAGCAACGTTAATCGTTGGCTTGGGCGGGAGTGGTTTGTCTTGTGCTCGATATCTGAAGAAACATGGAACAGCGATAGCTTTAGCAGATGCTCAGAAAAGCTCTCCTAATATAGAAAAAGTAAAAAAAGAATTTCCTGAAGCAGAATATTTTTTAGGTGATTTTAAAATTGATGAGTTTTCTCAGTATAAGCAAATTATTGTCAGTCCGGGTGTTTCTGTAAGAAGTGATTTGTTTGATCAATTGAGAGAAAAAGATTGTTTTATTCTGGGTGATATTGAGTTGTTTGCTCAGGTGGTGGATAAGCCGGTGATTGCGATTACGGGTTCTAATGGGAAAAGTACGGTAACGACATTGGTGGAGAAGATTGCTAATCAATGTGGAGTGAAAGCAGTAGCGGGAGGGAATCTCGGGGTTCCTGCTTTGGATTTACTGGAGACAGGTAGCGTTCTTTATATTCTGGAGTTGTCTAGTTTTCAATTGGAGACAACTTATAGTTTAAAAACTTTGGCTGCGACGGTTTTAAATGTCAGTGAAGATCATATGGATCGTTATGATGATCTGGAAGATTATCGACAGGTAAAGGAAAGCATTTATTGCCAAACGGATAATGCTGTAGTGAATGGTGATGATGCTATTACCATGAAGCATGTATTGGTTAAGCAGTTAGCTGAAGAGTATTCGGTGATTGTATTTAGTGAACAGCAGCCGCAAGAAAATGAATATGGTTTACATTTTTTTGGTGATGATTGTGATTTACTGAAGGGTCAACATAAAATTATTGCTGCTCATGAGATGAAATTGGTGGGGCGTTATAATTATTTGAATGTTTTAGCGGCACTGGCTTTGCTTGAGCCTTTGAATTTGGATGAAGAGAAACAGTGTCAGGCGATTAAGGACTATATAGGGCTTGAGCATCGTTGTGAGTGGGTGGCAAAGGTGAATGATGTTGAGTTTTATAATGACTCAAAGGGTACGAATACCGGAGCGACTATTGCTGCTATTGATGGTTTTGATAAGGCATCAAGTGTTGATAAAAGGACGGTTTTGATTGCTGGTGGGATGGGTAAGGATGCAGATTTTACTGAATTGGGTCAGGTGATTCATCGTAAGATTAAGTCGACTGTTTTAATGGGTGTAGACTCTGTTCTTATTAGAGATTGTGTCCTGCAGGCAGGTGCTGGTAATGATAGTTTATATATGGTTGATTCGATGCAGGATGCAGTCTTGACTGCAAATAAGTTGGCAGAACCAGGTGATGTGGTTTTGTTTTCACCTGCGTGTGCAAGTTTTGATATGTATCAGAATTATCAGCAGCGTGGAGATGATTTTAAAGAAAAAGTTAAGCAACTTTATCAGACTAATCAGCAGTCTATTAATGGGGCGTTAAAAAATGCCAGCTGAAAATTCTACAAAGCAAGAAAAAAGGTGGCCATTTGATCCCTGGGTGATTGCTTTTGCAACAAGTATCATGGTGTTAGGGATTATTATGGTGGGTTCTGCTTCTATTTCTATTGCAGATAGAAATATTGGTTCACCTTTTTATTTTTTGTATCGCCAGTTAATGGCTGCGGGCTTAGGTCTTTTTATTGGTGCTATTGTATTATTTATTCCTATGAAATTTTGGGAAAAATCAGGACCGACTTTATTAGGGATAGGAATATTTCTGCTTATTATGGTTTTAGTGCCGGGTGTTGGGCGGGAAATTAATGGTAGTGCTCGTTGGATACCCTTAGGGTTTTTTAATTTGCAGGTGTCTGAATTAATTAAATTAGCAATGGTTATTTATTTATCGGGCTATATGGTGAGACATAGTGATGCGGTTAAAACTAAGATGATGGGCTTCTTTAATCCTATGGCGATTATGGCCATTATCGCTGTGTTGTTGTTGATGGAACCTGATTTGGGCGCTACGGTTGTTATTTGTGTGATATCGGTAGGATTATTATTTTTAGGTGGGGTTAGGCTTTGGCAATTTGCGGTAGTGATTGTTGCATTGAGTATTGCAGTGTATCTGCTCATTATATTTGAACCATACCGTTTAGTGCGTTTACAGTCATTTATGGACCCATGGGCAGATCCATTCAATACAGGGTTTCAGCTAACACAGTCTTTAATTGCTTTTGGTCGTGGTGAGTTTTTAGGAGTGGGTTTGGGTAATAGTATACAAAAATTATTTTATTTACCTGAAGCACATACTGATTTTTTATTTGCAGTTTTGGCGGAAGAGTTAGGTGGTTTGGGTGCTATTAGTGTGATTGCTTTATTTTCAGCATTAGTCAGTCGTATTTTTTATCTGGCAAAAAGAGCGGATAAGGTGAATAAGACTTTTTCTGCTTATGTTATGTTTGGTTTATCTATTTGGATTGGTTTTCAGGCTTTTGTCAATATTGCGGTAAATATGGGGATCTTGCCTACGAAGGGTTTAACACTGCCTCTAATGAGTTATGGCGGTAGTAGTATGATGGTGATGTGTATTGTGATTGCTTTGATTTTACGGGCAGATCATGAGGCTCGTTATAAATATCCATTAGCAGGCGCATTTTTTGATGAACTTTTTTCTGAAAAGATGGATTTTAAAAAGTTATTGATGTCAAAACAGATTCTTTTGAAAAAGAGTGTGAGCTAATCCAATGACGACTGCAGATAAACATCACATGATAAGAAATGTATTGATAATGGCTGGTGGAACGGGCGGTCATATATTTCCTGCATTGGCAGTGGCAGATGTATTACGTGATAAGGGTGTCAATATTCAATGGTTGGGCACTGCAAAGGGTATGGAGTCACGACTGGTTCCAGAGCATGCATATGAAATTAATTTTATTGATATTGGTGGCTTGCGTGGTAAGGGAATTAAGACTTTATTGTTATTACCCTTTAAGTTAACTAAGGCAATTGTTCAGACATTTAAGGTTTATCAACAGGTTAAACCAGATGTGGTTTTAGGCATGGGCGGTTTTGTGACAGGGCCTGGCGGTCTGGTTGCCTGGTTATTAAGAAAACCATTGGTTTTACATGAACAAAATGCGATTGCCGGCTTAACCAATAAAATTTTATATCGTCTTAGTAAAAAAGTATTTGCTGCTTTTCCTGGAGCCTTTGCGGAAAATTATAATCAGGAAAAGCTCAGTGTGATTGGTAATCCGGTGAGAAAGGAAATTGTGGAAATTAAAGCTCCACAACAGCGTTACCAGGAAGATTGGTTTCAGGCAGAACAGACAGCCTTAAATATTCTGGTGGTTGGTGGTAGTTTGGGAGCCGCTGCATTGAATAAGACGGTGCCGGAAGCTTTGAGTTTATTAAAAGAAGGTCAGTTAGAAAAAGGTTTTACTGCTATTAATGTACGTCATCAATGTGGTGAAAATAATTTATCAGCAACAACAGAAAATTATAATGATTTAAAAGGTACAAATATTGATGTAGAAGTTATGGCTTTTATTGCTGATATGGCTACTAATTATGCATGGACTGATTTGATTATTTGTCGTGCGGGTGCTTTAACTATTAGTGAAATTGCAGCGGCAGGTGTTGCTTCATTATTGGTACCTTTTCCTTATGCAGTAGATGATCATCAAACAGCCAATGCACATTATTTATCAGATGAGGGTGCTGCTTTTTTAATACAACAGGATGAATTAAGTAAAGAAAAGTTGGCTGAACTGATTATGAACTTAGATAAACAAAGTATATTTGGTATGGCGTGTAAAGCTCGGAAGCTTTCAATTAAGAATGCGGCACAAGTCGTGGCTCAGGCATGTATGCAACAGGCTGAAAATAATGAATGATAATACCAGAATCGAGAGTGAAGAACTCTCAATGGGACGCATCAAACATATCTATTTTATAGGTATTGGTGGTGTCGGTATGAGTGGCATTGCAGAAGTTCTACTTAATATGGGTTATCAGGTTTCAGGTTCAGATTTACAAAAAAGTAAAGTAACAGATTATTTACAAAAAGCCGGGGCAACAATATATCAGGGACATCGGGCCTGTCAGGTAAAAGAGGCACATGTGGTAGTGACCTCTACAGCGGTGAATCAGGATAATCCTGAAGTTTTACAGGCTAGAGAATTAAGGATTCCAATTATTCCGCGAGCTGAAATGCTGGCGGAGTTAATGCGTTTTCGTTATGGCATTGCCATTGCCGGAACCCATGGAAAAACCACTACAACAAGCCTGGTGGCAAGTGTGTTGGCTGAGGGTGGCATGGATCCGACTTTTGTGATTGGTGGCAAGTTGATTAGTGCAGGTACCAATGCAAAATTAGGCGCGAGTAAGTATTTGGTGGCTGAAGCCGATGAAAGTGATGCTTCTTTTTTACATTTACAGCCAACCATTTCAGTAGTGACAAATATTGAAGCGGATCACATGGATACTTATGGTGGAGATTTTGAAAAATTAAAATCTACTTTTAGTGAATTTTTACATCAATTACCTTTTTATGGGCTGGCTGTTTTATGTATTGATGATGAAGTAGTTGCCGAAATGGTAGATAAGATCAGCAAGCCTGTTAGAACTTATGCTTTAAATAATGATGCTGCAGATATTCAGGCGTATAACATTACGCAAAAACTGGATAAGACTTCTTTCACTGTGTCACGTAAGAATGGTAGTGGAAAGCATAGAGATTGTTTTGATGTGACATTAAATATGCCGGGTTTGCATAATGTTCAGAATGCTTTAGCAGCGATTACGGTTGCCGGTGAGCTAGGTGTTGAAAAAGCAAAAATGATCCAGGCTCTGGCTAATTTTGAAGGGATTAGCCGGCGTTTTCAAATGTATGGTGAGCTTAATATTAATGGTAAAAATGCATTATTGATTGATGATTATGGACATCATCCAACAGAAGTGGGAGCTACTATTCAGGCTATACGTAGCGGCTGGCCTGATAAACGTTTGGTGGTTTTATTTCAACCGCATCGTTATAGCAGAACAAGAGATTGCTTTGAAGATTTTGTACACGTATTAAGCCAGGTTGATCAGCTCTTGTTATTAGAAGTTTATTCAGCCGGTGAAGAAGCCATTATTGGTGCAGATGCACGCTCACTGAGTCGTTCTATTCGAAATAGAGGCAAGGTTGATCCTATTTTTATTGAGCAGCATAGCGAAATTAATGAGGTTTTATCCGCTGCTATTAAGCAGGATGATATTTTACTGACTATAGGGGCTGGCAATGTTGGTGCTATAGGAGCAGGTATTTATGAATCTTTTAAAATGGATAAAATAAATGAGCTCTGAAGTTCAATTATCATTGAGAGATTTGTTAATGGATGCTCAGCAAAAGGGTGTTTTATCAGGCAAGTTAATCTGGGATGCTCCTATGTCACGTTATACAACATGGCGTATAGGAGGTACTGCAGAATGTTTGTATCAGCCGCTATCTATTGAAGATTTACAAGCTTTTTTTAAATTATTGAAAAAAGATATAGAGGTATATTGGCTTGGTCTAGGTAGTAATCTACTGATTAGAGATGGTGGTCTAAAAGGTGTTGTGATTTGTACTAATGGTGTATTGAATAGTTTTAATATTGAATGTGATGCTCAGACAAAAGAATGTTTAATATCAGCTCAGGCGGGATTAGCCAGTGCACTTTTTTCTCGTAAAGCAGCTAATGAAAGCGTGCATGGTGCTGAATTTTTGTCAGGTATTCCGGGGACTATTGGTGGTGCATTGGCCATGAATGCAGGAGCCTTTGGTAGTGAAACCTGGTCATTTGTAAAAAATGTAACGATGATTAATCGTCAGGGTGAGAAACTGATTAGAACGGCCGATGATTTTAATATTGGCTATAGAAAGGCTGAATTGAAAAAAATACAGCAGGAATGGTTTGTAGAAGCGGAATTTTTGTTTCATAAAGATGCTGATGGCTTAAAGAAAAGTAAGCAGGAAATTAAACAATTACTGGCAAAAAGAGCGGCAACACAGCCGACAAAACAGGCAAATGCCGGCTCGGTTTTTAAGAATCCGAAAAATGACTTTGCAGCTCGTTTAATTGAGTCGTGTGGTTTAAAAGGACTGTCAATAAATGATGCACAAGTGTCAGAGAAGCATGCCAATTTTATAATTAATAAAAATAAGGCAAAAGCCTGTGATGTGGAAACTTTGATTAAGAAAATACAAGAGACAGTTTATCAACAGCATCAGGTCAAATTAGAAACAGAAGTATGTATTATTGGACAGGCGGAAGGCTAGAATGAATACACACTATACAAAGACCATATCAGAGGAAAATTATTTTAAAAATGTCCGTGTGGCAGTCATGATGGGTGGTGATTCAGCTGAACGTGAAGTCTCGCTAAATAGTGGCAAAGCGGCACTAGTTGCTTTGCAAAGTCAGGGTGTTGATGCATTTGCTATGGATGTGAGTTTTAAGCAAGACAATGAAACAAATATTTGTCAGCAGATTAATAGTGAAAAATTTGATATAGCCTTTATAGCACTGCATGGCCGTGGTGGTGAAGATGGTGTAATACAGGGTGTTTTGGAAGCACAGGGAATTCCGTATACCGGCTGTGGTGTATTAGCTTCTGCCATTGGAATGGATAAATTACGCAGCAAGTTATTATGGGCAGGCAATAAGCTCCCTACACCTGATTTTGAATTGGTTGAGAGCATAGATGTCTCTGAAAAAAGAGTGGCAGAACTTGCTGAACAATTAGGCTTTCCGGTAATGGTTAAACCTGTTCATGAAGGTTCCAGTATAGGTATGAATAAAGCAGTTGATAAGTTGTCTTTATCTGATGCTTTGAAAATTGCTGCAGAATATGATGAGCAGATTTTAGTAGAAAAGTGGGTTACAGGTAAAGAATATACCTGTGCAGTTTTAAATGGGCAGGCTTTACCTTTGATTGAGTTAGAAACATCCAGAGATTTTTATGATTATCAGGCAAAGTATATTAATGATGATACACAATACCATTGTCCCTGTGATCTGACTGAAGAAAAGCAGCTGCAGTATCAGTTATTAGTGCTGCAAGCATTTAATAGTATTGGAGCTAAAGGCTGGGGAAGAGTTGATTTTATGTGTGATGACCAAGGTCTGCCATGGCTGATTGAAATCAATACAGTACCGGGTTTAACCAGTCATAGTCTGGTACCAATGGCGGCTAAAGTATCAGGTTTGAACTTTGAAGAATTAATAGTGCAGATTTTAGCAACTGCAGATAATAAATAGACTAGACATCATGTCCAATAAAACAAAGGAAAAAAGAAAGGTTAAGCAACAGGTAGTAGAAAATACGATGATTTATTTATTACCTAAAATATTGTTTATTGTTATTTTTATGGGGGTACTTGTTTCGAGTTGGTTTTTTGTTGATTGGTTGTATCAGCCGGATAGTTTTCCTATTAAACAAGTGAAGCTGGAAAATCAGTTAAAGAATCAGAAAAGTAAGGAGTTGCAAGTTATTGCCAGCAAGGCTGTTAATGGTGGTTTTTTTAGTCTTGATATTGATAAGTTTCGCTCCGAATTATTATTCAGTTTACCCTGGGTAGAAGAGGTGAGAGTAAGAAAGGTCTGGCCGGATAAATTACTGGTTTCTATTAAAGAGCATCAACCTATTAGTCGTTGGGTCTCAATAGATAAGCTGCAAAAGAATCCAGAGCATAGTCAGAATGATATTGAATTATTAAGTAGGAATGGTGTTGTTTTTTATCCGAAACTTACAGATAAACAGACAAAAAAGTTTAATCGGATGGCTGTATTAAGCGGGCCTGAAATGAATGCAAAAATTATTTTAGAAACCTGTGTCAAAATTAATAAAAGCTTAAAGAAACTAAATAGTAGAGTGCAGCAATGTGGTATGAATGGACGTAGAAGTTGGTTGATTACCTTGAGTAATGGCATTGTAATCAAATTAGGCAAAGAAAATGTGATGCAAAATTTGCATCAATATATTGATGTTTTTTCTGATCAATTATCAAAATATTTTGATCAGGTGGATTATGCAGATCTACGTTTTAGTAATGGTTTTAGTGTTAAATGGAAAGTAACAAATGATAAAAGCAATATGCAAACGAATAATGGGGATAGGCAGGGCATATGACTAAGCGAAATGATAAACAGCTTATTGTTGGGTTGGATATAGGAACCTCTAATGTGACTGCTATTGTGGCAGAAGTCAGCGCTGAGGGTGATATTGATATTATAGGAATGGGAAAACATGCCTCAAGAGGAATGAAAAAAGGGGTTGTGGTTAATATTGAATCTACTGCTAATTCCATCAAACGAGCTGTTGAAGAGGCAGAACTCATGGCGGGGTGTGAAATACATTCAGTTTATGTGGGTATTGCAGGGAGCCATATTAATAGCTTTAATTCTCATGGAATGGTGGCCATTCGTGATAAAGAAGTGAGTGCTGATGACTTAGATAGAGTGATGGATGCAGCCAGAGCGGTTGTTATATCAACTGATCAAAAAATATTACATGTACTTCCGCAACAGTTTCTAATTGATGATCAGGGTGGCATTCGTGAACCTGTTGGTATGTCAGGAGTTCGCCTGGAAGTTGATGTGCATATGGTCACCGGTTCTGATAGTGCTGTGCAAAATGTGATTAAGTGTATTCACCGTTGTCACCTGGAAGTAGATGATATTATTTTAGAACAGGTGGCTGGAAGTAATTCGGTATTAACCGAAGATGAAAAAGAATTAGGTGTTTGTCTGGTTGATATTGGTGGTGGTACCACAGATGTGGCAGTTTTAATGAATGGGGCTATTCGTCATAGTAAAGTATTTCCTGTGGCAGGAGATCAGGTGACTAATGATATTGCTGTCGCCTTAAGAACACCGACAAAATATGCTGAAGAAATTAAGGTTAAATATGCCTGTGCTCTGCGTCAATTGACCAACCCGGATGAGATGATAGAAGTGCCCAGTGTTGGTGAACGTCCTCCAAGGCGTTTAGCAAGACAGGTTTTGGCCGAAGTAGTTGAGCCACGTTATGAAGAGTTATTTACTTTGATAAAAAATGAATTACAGCGTAGTGGTCTGGAAGAATTTTGTGCGGCTGGTGTCGTCATTACCGGTGGTAGTGCAAAAATGGAAGGTGCTGTTGAATTGGCAGAAGAGGTATTTCATATGCCGGTAAGAATAGGAGTACCTCAGGAAATAGATGGGTTAACAGATATGGTTAAAGACCCACTCTATGCAACAGGTGTGGGACTTATTTTATGTGGTAACCAGAATCAGCAACATGGTAGTACTGATTTTGATGAAGAAGTTGGAGTGTTTTCTAAAATTAGTCAGTGGTTTCGTGGAAACTTTTGACAGCTAGTAAATATTGTTAATTATGATATTTCGTTGATAATAAAGAAGGGGTAGGTAGAATGTTTGAATTAATGGATACAACAAGTGATCGTGCAGTAATAAAAGTCATGGGTGTTGGTGGCGGTGGTGGTAATGCCGTTGAGCATATGGCGAACAGCAATTTAGATGGTGTTGATTTTATTTGTGCTAATACAGATGCACAGGCCTTATCAAATTCATCTTCACATACACTATTGCAAATTGGTAATGAAATCACCAAAGGTTTAGGTGCTGGAGCCAATCCTGCTGTGGGTCGTGATGCTGCAATTGAAGATCGAGAGCGTATAAAGGAAGCCATTAGCGGTACTGATATGTTATTTATTACTGCTGGAATGGGTGGTGGTACTGGAACTGGAGCTGCACCAATCGTTGCAGAACTGGCAAAAGAAATGGGTATCTTAACCGTAGCTGTTGTGACTAAACCTTTCCCATGGGAAGGTCCTCGTCGTATGAAGCAGGCAGATGATGGTATTACTGAATTACGTGAATATGTAGATTCACTGATTACAATTCCTAATGAAAAATTGCAATCTGTACTGGGTAAGGGAACAACTTTACTGGATGCCTTTAAGGAAGCCAATAATGTATTATTAAATGCAGTGCAGGGTATTGCTGAGCTGATTACCCGTCCTGGTTTGATTAATGTTGACTTTGCGGATGTTCGAACTGTGATGTCAGAAATGGGTATGGCGATGATGGGAACCGGTTGTGCTACAGGCGAAGAACGTGCATCTGTTGCGGCAGAACGAGCAATTTCCAGTCCGTTACTTGAAGATGTTGATTTAGCAGGTGCTAAAGGCATTCTGGTTAATGTGACTGCAGGTATGGATATGTCGATTGGTGAATTTGAAGAGGTGGGGAATTGCATTAAGGACTTTGCATCTGAAAATGCCACAGTGGTAGTTGGTACCGTTATTGATGCAGAAATGAATGGTGAAATGCGTGTTACTGTAGTCGCTACGGGTATTGGCAGCAAATCAGCCTCTGTTGCAGGAAAATCAAGTATTAAGTTAGTTTCTCCTAAAACAGAAGAAACTAGGACAGCATCAGTTGAACATCCAACAATTATTGAAGATGAACCAGTAACAATGAAACAGGCTGCAGGTGGTGAATTTGCAAGTGAATCTGCAGATTTAAAATACCTTGATATTCCTGCATTTTTACGTCGTCAAAATGATTAATAAATGTGCTTAAGATAGTAATGTTATGATGGTATGAAATTTAGCGGCTAATAATTGTATTGGAAAATACTTCTAATTTAAGATACAATGACGAGTTAATACATATGTTTATTACTCAGGGAAACCAAAGATGATAAGACAGCGTACGTTGAAAAATAGCATTAAAGCAACTGGTGTCGGATTACATTCCGGGGAAAAAGTTTATTTAACTTTAAGACCTGCAGCTGAAAATACGGGGATTATCTTTCGTAGGGTTGATCTGGATGAGCCTGTTGATATACAAGCAAGAGCTGAAAATGTTGGCGACACTACTTTGTCAACTACATTGGAGAAAGATGGTGTAAAAATTTCCACAGTTGAGCATTTACTTTCTGCTATGGCTGGTATGGGTATTGATAATGCTTATGTTGATCTTTCTGCTTCTGAAGTTCCCATTATGGATGGCAGTGCCGGTCCCTTTGTTTTCTTATTACAATCAGCAGGTATTGTTGAACAGTCGGCAGCTAAGAGATTTATACGTATTAAACGTGATGTGGTTGTTGAAGAAGGTGATAAATGGGTAAGATTTGAACCCTATGAAGGCTTTAAAGTTTCATTTGTTATTGACTTTGAACATCCTGTGATACAAGGGCGGCCACAATACTCTGAAATGGATTTTTCTTCTACTTCGTTTGTACGTGAAGTGAGTAGGGCCAGAACTTTTGGCTTTATGAATCAGATAGAACAACTAAGGGCTAATAATCTGGCATTAGGTGGTAGTCTGAATAATGCCATTGTTATGGATGAATACCGTATTCTTAACGAAGATGGTTTGCGTTATGAAGACGAGTTTGTTAAACATAAAATTCTTGATGCTATTGGTGACTTGTACTTGTTAGGTAGTAGTCTGATCGGTGCTTTTAGTGGTCATAAAGCAGGTCATTCATTGAATAATAAAATTTTACGAAAACTCCTGGCTGATAAATCAGCATGGGAAGAAGTTATCTTTGAAGATGAAAAGCTAGCACCTATTTCTTATATGAAATCGGTAACAGCTGCTGTTTAATTGCTTTATTAAACACAAGTTAAAATGTAGCTCCTTTGGAAGAACTTATGACTGAGCTTCTGAAATATGTTTTGATAAACGTAATAATGAAGATTTAAGTTCATCATCTACAATGTGTTGTGCACTGCTTGCTACTATTTTTGCTGACGTATTTGAATAAACTAAGTGATTCGCTTTTTTTGCATGCTCACGGTTGTGGTTTGTTTGATTAGAACTCACCTTGATTCTAATGGCCTGAATATGGCTAAATTGAGCTTCAGCACAGAGAGAACGTTTTAGTGAAGGTAGATAAAAACGTAATTTGCTAGCCCAGGCTGCACTGCTGACTGAAACCAGTAATACTTGTTTTCCCCCTTTTCTATTTGTTTTGGAATCGGTTAATCCAAGTACCGATAGTTTTTCTGCAAATTCATCTGGCAGATAACTTAATAAGCGCTTTGATAAATAATCAAGATAGCGTTTATGTTGAAGCAATCGTTCAATTTTTTCTGAGGGTTGTTGTAATACTTTTTTCACTAAAGTGTCCTGTG
>JADFVK010000020.1 GCA_015222495.1 Pseudomonadota bacterium | reverse complement strand
GCTTGTTTTTAGTACTTAGAACTGTCTGAACGTAGTGAGTTTTCTAAGTTCTAAAAATAAGTGAGCATAAGGCTCAACTGTTACTTGTTAGTCAATATGCTGAGTAGTTACTATTTTTTTTAACAGAAGGTCTTATTATGAAAAATTTTTATATTTATTTATTTGCTATATTATTAAGTTTTACCATTCAATCACAAATTCATGCACAAACAAATACAATCCCAACAGGTTTTCAATTGCAAGAAGCAGCTGAAAAAAAGACCTCTATTATTGAGACTCAGGCTTTAAAAAAGATGTTAGATGAGGAGCTGGATATGGTTCTCATCGATATTCGAACCATTGATGAAATTCAAAATATGGATGGACAAATTGATGCAAACCAAAATATAAATATTCCCAGAGGATGGTTAGAGTTTCGAGTACAAAGAGTTGCTTTAGACAGAGACATTCCCATTGTAGTATATTGTGGTGGTGGTCTAAGAAGCCCTTTGGCTGCTGAAACGCTACAAAAAATGGGATATACAAACGTAAAAAACTATTCTGAAGGTTTTTTTGGTTGGAAAAAATCTGGCTTGCCAATAAAGCCATAGTTAAACCTAGAAAACGCAGTTAAAATTAGTAACAGGGAAACAACTAGTTTAATATCTAAATTTTGCGGATACGCCATTTTGCAGTTTTTATTAGTTTCGCTATATCAGGCTTGCAACTTCCGTTAATAATTTCATAATGTCTGACCATATGAATTGACTCTGGCAAATGTTGAAATATCAGACCACATTTCATTTTTCCTGGAATAGATTTTCTGATTCTTGCAATTGTGCCCGATCGATAGAAAGCTGTGACAAACAATGCTTTAATAATATTCATTGCATTAAACTACCATCCTATTAAAAGTAAGAGTTGGGCAAAAATTACTTAAAACAGTTAATCTGAAGTTGAAACTTTTGTAATTTTATTCTCATTATCCAGTGCTTTCATCGTTATATCATCATAAAGACTGACAACATGAGAAAATAATTTTTGATATTCGTTATGGCTAGAAACAAAGTGTGCATACTGTTTCGTATCATTTAAAACGGTCCCTAAAAATTGCACATCAGAATCACTAAGTGTATTTCCATCCTCAACTAAGCTTTTAATACCCATAATTCTTGGTAAACGATGCTTCTCAAACCGCTCCATAACGACAGTGAGCACGCCTTTATCTTCCAAAGGATATGCCATAATACTCCCCTTCTATTATTAATGTGATTACTTCAGTTTAAGACTACACCTTTTTATATATTTTACAATTCCTGATTATCCTAGAATATCTAAGTGGATTAACAGGAATTTAAAGGGTAAACCCTAGGATAATTTATAATACTATTGTGCCGGAACTGGTGGTGGAAGATACCTCTGACCAGCATTATATGGATTTCCTCTATAACCTCCCTGGTAGGGATTACCATAGTTACCGTTATAAGGACGACCATAGGATTGGTTATTATAGCTTCTATTATATTTTCTATTGTTACTCCAGGGCATACCATTACCCCAGGGCATGCCATTACCACCCCATTTGTTTGTATCCCAATCTCTCCAGGCATCACTTCCTCTATCCCACATAGGATTATCATTCCCCCATGGCATTGAGTCACCTTCCCAGGGCATATTACTCCCTCCCCCGGAAGAGTTACTTTGTCCCCAGGGTGTATCACTCCAGTCATTGTTTTGTATATTGTTGTTATATTGATTAGCAGCAAAACTCTGTAACGACAGAGTTAATAATACAGCCCCGAAAATTAGCATGAATAAATTTTTCATAGATACGTATTCCTATTTTTTAATGATTTTCTTATTATGTTCACTATTTATACTTAACATTAGACCTTATCCTGCAATTTGTAAACTTTTTAGATATAAAACGCTATAAATTTATTTCATTCCAGCTTGATAGTGATTAAACTGGTGATTATAAATAACAACTTAATTAGGCTAAATAAGATGCATGATAGAAAAACTCATTGGGAAAATGTATATGGTGAAAAGTCATCATTAGAAGTTAGCTGGTTTCAACAACAGCCTAGATTATCATTACAGCTTATTAAAAATGCTCAACTGTCACAGAATGATCCAATAATTGATATTGGTGGTGGTGCTTCTACATTGGTCGATTATTTAAGTAATGCAGGCTATAAAAACATTTCTGTATTAGATATTTCTGGTAAAGCCTTAGCTTGCACTAAAACCAGACTAGGAGATAAAGCAGCTGATATTGAATGGTTTGAAGATGATATCACCTTATTTAAACCACCTCATCAATTCTCCCTTTGGCATGATCGTGCGGTATTTCATTTTTTAACCAGCAAAGCTGATAGAAATTCTTATATCAATATATTAAAAAATGCTTTAAACAAAAATGGGCACCTTATAATTGCCGCATTCTCCATTGGCGGGCCAACAAAATGCAGTGGTCTTGATATTGTCCAATATGATGCAGAAAAGCTTTTGGCAGAACTTGGTGATGGTTTTAAATTAATAGAACAGGCCAATGAAACACATATGACGCCAGCCAATAAGGAACAAAAGTTTGGGTATTTTCATTTTATTAAACAATAATAGTCCTACTGTTTAGTCAAAGCCAAAACCTTTTTCAGAATTTCAGGGTGATCAAATTCACGCCCGCCTATCGCCCGATAAACGATAATGCCTTCAGAATTTATAATATAGGTTGTTGGTAATCCGCGAACTTTCCAGCTATCCATTGAAACAGCATCAGGATCGAAGATCACTTCAAAATCAGGTGAAGGTTCAACTGTTCCCATAAATGAGAAAACAGTATCTATATCTTCACCAATATTAACCGCCAGAACTTCTACATTTTTATCTTTTGTTGCCTGATATAAGCGTTCAAGTGATCCCATTTCACGACGACAGGGTGGGCACCATGTGGCCCAAAAATTGACCACAACAACCTTCCCTTTAAGGTCTTTAATATCCACTATTTCTTCATCCATATTTTGCAGACGAAGTTCTGGTGCAGCTAAACGTTTATTGACAGAAGTGAGCTCATGGGTCAGGGGTGGGAGATCTGCGGCGTTAATATTGATCGATACCATTAATAGGCTAATGATTAAACTTGCTTGAATGTTATAATTATTTCGCACACTGGACTCCCTGTAATTTTGCCTCATATTTTTTACCTTCTATGTCCCACTGAGCAATAATATCAAATTGAGCAGACTCATCTAAGCCAATAGAAAACATCCCCTGATTCCAATCTCCTCCCGGTTCATATTCCTGTTCTGGAGGAAACTGTGCCCAACGAAAAGCAACAAGTGATGACTTTTTTGTACTATTAGTAGTTAATAGTTGCACCCATTCATTAACTGAAACTAAAGGATGTGATTGCCCATCAACCGAAACTGACCAATTATTACTAATAAAATGGATTGTACCTGGTGCATTATCATTACGTAAAACTGTCATATAGACACAAGAAGAACTATAGGGCTCTATTTGTTTCAGTGTAAATCCTCTATTGACATAAAAGGCCTGGACTTGTTCAGGTAATATTTGTGTTAAAGAAAAATGCACACCATCAACATGAGTTTCCCAGCTTATTGCACCGGATGCAGAATCAGTATGAATACTCTGTTGTGCAATAGCAATGTAGGGCAAGTAAAAAAAAGTAATAAAACATACCTTTATTATTTCTCTCATATTAATCCTTAATTAAAAGTAATTATTCAACGTAGTTATAAGCAATAACCCTCATAGGTCTATGCTCACTTGTTTTTCAGACTTTGAACTGTCTGAGCATAGCGAGTTTTCAAAGTCTGAAAAACAAGCAATCATAGCCCTTTGTATAATTCATGGTGAGTAGTTACAATTAAAATTGCAAGATAAACTTATACATACATAGCATATAAAGCTGCAAGAATACCACCGATACCACAACCAAACATCATAGCTGAAATAATAAATGCAAATGAGTTTCCGGAATCCTCCCATAAACTACCATTGTCACATTTATTACACTCAAGTGTTTCAACGTTTTTACATTTTTACATCAATCCGTTCCTTGGAGGAAATTCGATGTCGGATATTGTCGCAGCTAATGAAACCATCTTATCCCTGTGGTGTATTACTCCACTCTGATGTCTGTTGCATTTGGTCGCTCTGCTGCTGATTCTACCCTGAATGGTCAGGTCATTCAGGCTAAGAAACTGAATAAGATTACAGGATAAAGAAAAAAAAGTTTAAAGACTTTCAACAAATCAATAACCACCCCATTTTAGGTGTTTACCCTAATATAAATAGTATTTATCCTATTTTTTTCTTGACTTCTATATTAGAAGTTGATAATATAGATTCATTATAACTAATTGGAGATAAATATGTTTAAATCAGCATGTGATGTAATGAAAAAAGTTGTTATCGTTTCAGCAAGTTTATTATTAACCGGGGCTATATTAGAAGTTCTGGCTCAGTTAATGACTACTGAATCTATGGTTCCTATCTTTTTTGCTTATGCAGGTGTTTTTGCTATTGGAACTGGGATAGTGGTATTACTAGGAGTTTTTGTTGCGATGATGATACCATCTATTAGTCAGAAACTGGATACTTGTCAGCATTAAGGTATTTATTAAAAGAGCTTTTTTTTAGGATAGTTTAGTCTTAAGCTAGAATTTAAGGCTAAGCTTCTCTTTTAAAGGAAGTATTCTTATTTATATTTGACAGCACAATCTTTGATCTCATTAGCTGTTTTAGCTTTTGTAATACAAGTTTTAATTGCTTCTATTTCAGTAATTAAATTTTTTAATTTTTCTAGCATATCACTTCTATCAGCGTCAGAAAGTTTGTTTTTTAAATCTTTTTTGATCGCTTCTTTTTTTAAAGTTACATCTTCACTATTTAGCTTTTCACTAGAATAAGTCTGATTTAATTTCACAGCATAGGAATCAACACAAAGATCAATTGCTTTATTATTTTGAAGACAGAATTGTAAGTCTTTTAAGAAAGTAATATTTTTATCAATAGGAGAAATGATTTGATCTTTTAGATCATTAATATCGGTCTTTCTAATATTAATATTGAAGTCTGAAGAGAATACTGGACAAGATAAACAAAAAAAGAATAAAACAATTAAATAAGTAGATCGTAAGTTTTTAGAAGTGCCACCTATACGAACTAAATTCACAATAAGAAAACGGAATAAGCACCAATAATTATTGTAGTTAATGAAAGAGCCAGCACACCAAATTCAAAAAACTTAATCAGTACATTCATCATACTTAGCATTCCTTATATTTTATTTAGAATAATAGGGTTTACCCTTTCTAATATAACTTATTAGATGGTAATGTCAAAGAATATATACTGATTAATTGATGTTTATCATGTTTTTACTATTTTTTATGCTTCATTTTTAATACCGACTGTTCGATAACTTTATTATTAGGTAGAGCTTCATTATTTAAATTTTGATCTTTTTTACCGGAAAAAAATCGACCAAGAGCTGCAAATACAGATTTAATCCCAACCCATAGCTTAGGTAATAACCAAATCATTAATACAATAAAAACAATCAATAACACAATAAATAACAAAGGATAGTTTAAAGCTGTCCATAATCCTGCAATAACAGCAAGATCTTCACTAATAGAAGCTGTCCAATTGCTCACAGGTTCTGGTGATGTATTAATTAAAACACGACTACCTGCTTTTAGAGAGTGTGTAGTAAGTGCCATACCACCACCTAAAATCCCTGCAGTAATTCCTGCAGCTGAAGTCATATCTCCAACTGCCCCTGCAGCTAAAATTGCCCCTGCCGGGACTCTGACAAAGGTATGCATCGCATCCCAGCCGGTATCAACACCGGGAACCTTATCAGCAAAAAACTCAACACAATACATAAAACCAGCAGCTGCAATAACCATCGGATCACTGAGTACCTGAAGATCAGGAGGTAAATCAATATTACCCGTAGAGCCCATTATTCCAAGTGTTAAAATGGCAGCATAGAGATTTAGACCACTAGCCCATGCCACGCCCATACTCAGAGATATTATGCTGATAATATGGCCATAATCGTCCATAAAAGATTCCCTTATTAATTATACTATTATTAATATATGGTAATTAATTATTCAAAATTCAAGGCAAAAAAAACCCGAATATCTTTCGATATTCGGGCCCTTTTTACATCTTTAAATCAATTCTATGGAATTACTTCATTAAGACTGACTTATCAACGATATCAACGTGCTCAACTTTCTTACAATGCCAGGTTTACAGCCATCACACTTTTCTGTGCGTACGAATGTTGGCATTGTTTTTCCTTATAAAGCTAAAAAACATCTATGACCAACCATAAACTCTTTTTAAACTATAGAGTGAATAGTCATGAACTAATGTAGAACACAACCAGAAAAACTCTCTGGCTGTGTTATGTTGTGTTACATTAATGGAATCATCATTAGTGCAACAATGTTAATGATTTTAATCATTGGGTTAATAGCAGGACCTGCTGTATCTTTGTATGGGTCACCTACTGTGTCACCGGTTACCGCTGCTTTATGAGCATCAGAACCTTTACCACCGTGATTTCCATCTTCAATATATTTCTTAGCATTATCCCATGCACCACCACCGGTAGTCATAGAGATTGCAACGAAAATACCAGTTACGATAGAACCAATTAACACTCCACCTAAGGCTTCTTTACCCAGAGTTAAACCAACAACCAGAGGTACAGCAATAGGTAGCATGGAAGGTAAGATCATTTCTTTAATGGCTGCTGCTGTCAGCATATCAACCGCTTTAGAATAATCTGGCTTTTGTGTTCTATCCATAATACCAGGCATTTCTTTAAACTGACGACGTACTTCAATAACTACTGAACCTGCCGCACGACCCACAGCTTCCATTGCCATAGCACCAAATAAATAAGGTACTAAACCACCAATAAGCAAACCAATCAGAACCATGTGGTTTGATAAATCAAAGGTTGTATCTCCACCCAGTGTATGAGTGTAATCAGCAAATAGAACTAATGCTGCTAATGCTGCTGAACCAATGGCATAACCTTTGGTGACTGCTTTAGTTGTATTACCCACTGCATCCAGAGGATCAGTAATATTACGAATTTCTTCAGGCATTTCGGCCATTTCAGCAATACCACCGGCATTATCTGTAATAGGACCATAAGCATCAAGAGCAACAATAATTCCAGCCATTGACAGCATAGAAGTTGCAGCAATTGCAATCGCATACAAACCACCTAGCTCAAATGCACCCCAGATACTGGCACAAACCACAAGAACTGGTGCTGCTGTTGATTTCATTGAAACACCTAGACCAGCAATAACATTAGTACCATCACCTGTCAAAGAAGCTTCAGCAATTGTTCTTACTGGCGCATATTCTGTTGAAGTATAGTATTCAGTAATGACTACCATCGCACCAGTTAATGCTAAACCAATCAGTGCTGCAAAGTATAAATTAACTGTCGCCAGTTCAGCACCTGCAACAGTTATCGTATCACCCAGCATGTAGGTTGTTACTGGATAGAAAGCAACACCCGCAACGACTGCAGAGGCAATAAGACCCTTATACATAGCACCCATAATGCTACTGCTTTCATTATTCAGTTTAACCAGCATAATACCAACAATTGAAGCAACAATTGAAACGGCACCTAGAACTAATGGATACATAACAGCTGCATTGACAACATCACTACTAACTGTAACCATCAAAGAGCCCAAAAGCATTGTTGCAATAATAGTTACCGCATAAGTTTCAAACAAGTCAGCCGCCATACCAGCACAGTCACCAACATTATCTCCAACGTTATCAGCAATTACAGCAGGATTACGAATATCATCTTCAGGGATACCAGCTTCTACTTTACCAACAATATCTGCACCAACGTCAGCACCTTTAGTAAAGATACCACCACCCAAACGAGCAAAGATAGAAATTAATGAACCACCAAAGGCTAAACCAATTAGAGCATGAACAGTTTCTGCTACAGTTGAACCCATTGCAATTAGTATCCCAAAATAGCCTGCGATACCAATCAATGCTAAACCAACAACCAGCATACCGGTAATTGCACCACCACGGAAAGCGATAAGGAACGCAGCGGCCATACCATCTTTAGCAGCTTCAGCTGTACGAGAGTTTGAACGGACTGAAATATTCATTCCGATATAACCTGTCGCACCGGACAAAACAGCACCGATTAAGAAGCCGATAGCAGTTGGTGCACCAATGAAAATAAAAATTGCGACAAAAACTACAGCCCCAACCATCGCAATCGTTTTATATTGACGATTTAGGTAAGCTTCTGCACCATCTTGAACAGCTTGTGCAATTTCCAGCATAGTATCACTACCGGGAGAGTGAGACATGATCCACTTAATGGATATGACTCCATAGATAACTGCAGCAATACCTGCAGCCAGAGCAAACATTAATTCAACTGACATTATATTCCCCATTGCTTATTATTTAAAAAGTTAAAATTCAAAAAAAAAATTATCGAAAAAGACTTAAAGAGTCTATACAAAGCCCTATAAACTTGCATTGACTAACATCAATAATCACTTATATAGTTCTTTGAAAAAGAAAAAAGGAGAATTAATATATTAATTCTCCTTTTTAAATGATTACCTACATTTCAAATTCTGGTAATTTTTTATCCACACTCTGATTCTTCAGCACAACATATTTAGGCAGGCCGTTCTCATAAGGAGGATAATCTTCACCTTCAATTAAAGGCAGAAGGTAAGTTTTACATTTTTCAGTGATACCAAAGCCATCTTCAGTAATGAAATCCATAGGCATCATTTTTTCAACATTGGCCACTTCAGATAAAGGTGCTTTTCCAATTTTCCATTCATAAGGAGAGTCAGAAATACGATCAACTGTAGGCATAATGGCATTATCACCTTCCAATGCAAACTTAACACCGGCTTCACCTAATGCATAAGCCTGTTCAACATCAGATTTAGAAGATAAATGACGTGCAGCACGTTGTAAATAATCAGCAACTGCCCAGTGGAATTTATAACCTAAGGCATCTTTAATGATATTGGCAACAACCGGAGCTGCGCCGCCTAATTGTGCATGACCAAATGAATCACGTGTACCCTGCTCTGCAAGGAAACGACCATCAGCCCAATGCACACCTTCAGAAACAACAATAGTACAAAAGCCATATTCCTTAACTTTTTCATCAACCTTAGCCAGGAATTTCTCCTGATCAAATTCAACTTCAGGGAATAAAATAACTACAGGAATATTTTGATCTTCAACCAGACCACCAGCAGCTGCAATCCAGCCTGCATGACGTCCCATTACTTCAAGAACAAATATTTTTGTTGAAGTTTTTGCCATTGAACGCACATCAAAACTGGCTTCCAATGTTGAAACAGCAATATATTTAGCAACAGAACCGAAACCAGGACAGTTATCAGTAATAGGTAAATCATTATCGACAGTTTTTGGTACATGCACAGCCTGAATAGGATAGCCCATTTTTTCAGAAAGCTGTGATACTTTATGACAAGTATCAGCTGAGTCACCACCACCATTGTAGAAAAAATAACCAATATCGTGTGCTTTAAACACTTCAATTAAACGTTCATATTCAGCCTTACTCTCTTCAAGACCTTTCAGCTTAAAGCGACAAGAACCAAAACCACCTGAAGGGGTATGAAGTAAAGCAGCAATATCTTCTTCAGACTCTAAATTAGTATCAATTAAGTCTTCCGTTAAAGCACCGATAATACCATTACGACCTGCGTAAACAGTACCAATTTGATCACTATGCTTACGTGCAGTTTGAATCACACCACATGCTGAAGCATTAATTACTGCTGTTACACCGCCTGACTGGGCGTAAAATGCATTCTTCTTTGTCATCTTAACTCCAATAGTTAATTAAAATACTCTTATTAAACATAAAATTTAACCTATTATAAGGTTCCTAACTTTCTTTTTGCTGGCTTAAGCCGCTTTCAAGATCAGCATGAACCTGTAACACTGTGATCACGCAATCAAGGACATTATCAAAGCTTGGTACCAAAGTACCATATTGATCTCATCCATTATAATAAAATTGAGTTTTATAAGTCGAGCGTCCTATCTTAAAAATAACGAAATGACTTTCCTCGTATTCCCAATAGAGTGCCGGACAGGTTGATAGTTCACTATCAGCAGAACGTAAAACGGACTTCAAGATCAGCTTTTTGAATTTCAGTTTTACACTTTAGTCCAGCGTTCATCTAAGGTTTGTTGTACAGTCCAGACATCTGTGTCTGAGAAATCTTTAATTTTTATATTTGCTTTTGTTGCCATAAATAAATCTAATATTAATATCTACATTTGAGAAATAAATGTTTAATGAACTGTCGCATCACCACTAACTGAAAAGTCCTGGGTTACACCAGACTTTAATTCTTCTTCTGTCGCAAGTCTTACTTCTCCGATTGTCACAACAAACTGAACGGTTTGTCCGGCTAAAGGATGATTTCCATCAACCGTCAATTTACCATCTTCTATTTTAATCACGGTAAATTTCTTAGCTCCACCACGATCATTTTGCATTTCAACTTCAGCACCTACCTGATGAAACTGAGGTGGTACATTGTTAATATCATCGGTAAAAATCAAGTTTGGATCACTAGGGCCAAAACCTTCATGCTCGGTCAGAAATACTTCAACCCTATCGCCTTTAGCACGACCTTCCAATGCATTCTCAATTTGAGGAAATAAGCCGCTATCACGGCCATGGATATATTTTACCGGTATATCTACACGTTCTTTTATCTCACCCTGAGCGTCTAAAATTGCGTAGGTAAGCTCAACATACATATTTTTTTTTATTGCTTCAATCGACATTCTTAAACCTTTACATTAATCTTTTTTCAAAAGACTATCCTGAAATACAGCCTTATGCACATCACCCATACTGATAATACCTACTAATTTGTTATTATCTACCACGGGTATACGGCGAATTTTATAAACCCACATCATTGAAGCTGCACGGAGAATTGGCATATTAGAAGTGACACTGGCAACATTTTTTGTCATGAGGTCATCAACAGTATTTATCAGGATACTATCATAGTCTTTTTCCATGTCTTCAAAATCTATTTTAGCACCTGAATCCATGACTTCATGCATGTTAGGAAACATACTGAAAAGCACGTCTTTTTCAGAAATAATTCCAATCATATTATCATTGTCATCAACCACAGGCAGACCATTAAGTTTATTGAAGCACATAATAGTAGCAACGACTTTTATACTCGTACCTGATTTACATGTTTCAACTTCAGTTGACATAATATCTTTAACTTGCATTTAGAATCCCACCCCATTTTTTTAAGTGATATGATTTAATAGTAATTATTTAGTAAACTAATTTAACTTTTACTTCATTAATTGTTTGAAATAAACGAAGAACAATTTTTGAATTTTCTATTTCAACTTGTAAACATAACATGAATTTATCTCTTAAAAACCACTCCAAAATGGGTATAAATAAAACATTTCTCTTATTGTAAATAATTTTTATTCGAGATAACTTTATTATGTACATGTTTTATTTGATCTAACTTAATTTTTTATAGGAAATAAAATGTCCAGCGAAATTAAAAAACTTTCTGATGATTTAAAAGAATTTGCCATAAAGCGAAATTGGGAGCAATTTCACACACCTAAAAATATATCCATGGCCTTGATTGCAGAAACGGCAGAACTGGTTGAACATTTTCAATGGCTCACCCCAAAAGAAAGTATGAATATAAAAGGTGATAAATTAAAAGACATCAGTTATGAAATGGCAGATATCTTTATCTACTTACTCAGAATGTCTGAAAGACTGGACATTGATCTGATCAAAGCCACCAGAGAAAAAATGGCTATAAATGAAGAACGCTTCCCTGCTGAACTTAAAGGGGATCAAAATCATGAGGATAGCCAGTATGATTAATTATATCAAATTTTAGAGCCTGAAATACAAGCAAAATGGACCTTGGAAATGGTGTAGTTATCCGTATTATTTTGGAGCCTTTAGACTGTCTTAATAAGTATAACTTTCTAAAATCTTCTGATAAGTTCCATCTTTCTTAATCGCTGCTAAGCCCTGATTAAAATTATTAATAATGGTTTTTCCATTTTTACTGTTTTTGGGTACTGCAATGTAAAGATTTCTTGTCGTAAGATTTTTTGGTAAAAATCTAAACTTACTTCTATTACTTCCCATAAAAGTTTTTAATTCATATAAAGCCAGACGTTTATCTGCTACGACTAAATCTAACTGACCTTTTTCCAAAGCAATTAAATTTTCTGTGAGTCGATTTGCCTGAAACTTAAGTATTTGCGCATCTGCCATGAATTGATCATCATAGGCATAATCTGTTAATATACCGACTAAGATGCCATGCAAGTCATTAAGAGAGTTATATTCCAGGTTACTATCCGTACGAGTAAGAAAAACTATATTATTTTTTAAATAAGGCTGGCTATAAAGTAATTCTTTTTTCCTGGTCTTATTTTTCCATATAGCACCAATCACCTCATAGGCACCTATTTCAGCACCCTTCAATGCTTTTTCCCATTTTTCGAGCCTTAAATTCATAGTAAAACCTGAACGAGCAAAGGATTCTTTAACAATTTTCATCGCTAAACCATTTCCAGGTAAGGCTTTATCTACATAAGGAGGCCAGATATTGGCCATCACATCAATATTCTGCGCCTGAATTTGAGAAATAAAAATACTGATAAATAATGCCAGAGTGATACTAATTTTTTTCATATTATAATTTCCAGGGTTTTACTTTTTTAATCATATTAATTTAAACAATACATTATACAGGATTATAATTTAATTAAGTGATAAACTGATGAGATGAATAGTCATAAAATCCTTTTATTAATTGTTTTGATCAGTTTAGTAAATATTTCCTATGCTTCTTCTATTAGAAAATGTCGGCAATCTGATGGTACTATTTTATTTACAAATAAGCCCTGCTCTATTGCAACACGGTCATTTTCCAGCCTATTTAACAAAAATAAGTACCGTAAACAACCACCATTCAGGCAAGCCAGTTTTGTGCGCTTACAAAAAACCATGATTCAAGCTAAATCTGCCGAAAACATGGAAGATCGTGCCAGAGTTATTATGGATAAAGCACTCACCATTGCTAAAAATGGACATATGAATAATGCTTACGATATAGTGGCTTCAAGTTATGCAAAGTTATCAGAACAATTGAAAAATAAGCGTTGGAAGGGAAAAAAAATAGAGGCTTATTCACTGAGAACTCAGAATTTGTTTGAGGAAGTTTTGATCAGTCAATCCACAACATCAACATTTACAGCTATGGAAATAATTATTCAAGTTGCATGGAATAATTATACTAGCGCTCCAAATATCTCTTATCAAACATGAATTTGTCACCACTGTCTCTTTGCAGGAAAAATGTTTGCAAAGCGACAGCGGCGAAAAATTCATTAGCCGATGGCTCTTATTCAGAAAACTTAAAAACCTCAAAGTCCCATGAGTCGTTATCGATGCTTAAAACAATACAGGAAGGCCCGCCTTTATTTCTGGTATATCCGGCAGCTCCAGGGTTGATAACGATTTGATCTAATTGTTCATCATCAATGACCTGGATATGAGTATGACCGTATATCACTACTCTGGCATTCGGATGAGCTGCTCTCAGATCATTATGACCAGGCTTTTGCATATCATGTTCATGACCATGTTCAATGGAAATATTACCAGAAGTTAGTAATAATTCTAACTTCTGGGGTAAATTTTTAACCAGACTCCAGTCCTTAACTTCCCAAAGATAGGGCTTATCATTATTCCCGCAAACAGCAAAAATATGCTCTAACTTTGGCTGCATACTTTCTAACACAGAACGACTACCAATATCACCTGCATGAACAGCTATATCACAATTTTTTACTATTTCGATAATACGCTCATCTAACTCCTCATGAGTATCTGATAAAATAGCAATTTTACATGCTGGTAAATGGGTAAAATCAGTTTGCTGATTAAGCTGCATAAGAGCCCTCGGCTAATGAATTTTTCGCCGCTGTCGCTTTGCAAACATTTTTATCTGCAAATCGTCATCAGTGGTGACAAATTCATGTTTGATAAGAGATGAAACCTTTAAAACTATTTTTTATTGCGTTCAGCTTCTTCTTTAAGTATATCATCACGCATTACCTCATCACCCATGACTTCAGGATCATAGCGTGGCTCATTTAAATTAGCATACCATTTCTGCCTGATGACGTGGGTCCCATATTTCCTTACGTTCTTCTGCTCGTTTCTCAACGACTTCTGTTTTTAATTCAATGGTTTTTTCGCCAAATAAAACCTGACGTAAAAAGCGATAGCCTAATTCAAGTAGTGCCACATCATAAGGTGCTAACATCACATCAGCTTGCTTACAACATGCATTAAAACAAGATACTCCAGGATGGCAGGCAAATTTAGTACTATGATCTTCAGTTAAAATTTCCGGAACAAATGAACTTTAATAAGGAAGATGTGAGACGTCTTGCTTAGCCATATTAAATGCCTTGTTTTAATAGTTTATAAACAGCCTTTTTTCTTAATCAATGAATTTTGGATGCGTATTTTACTATATTCTTATAGACTTGTCAGCAAAATTAAATTGACTTAGTTAAACCTAGAAAATGCAGTTGACATCGTTATGAAACAGTCAAGAGTGCTGTAGATTATGGGTTTTACTGAATATTTTGGCTTTATTCGTAGTCATTCTACGAGTGAAGCCAAAATATTTAGAAAATCCTTAAGGTGCAGTGCTCTTGGCTGTTGTAAGGGATTTTAACTGCGCTTTCTAGGTTAAAGTATATATAGTGTCATTCACCCCAGTTTTCACCATAAAAATGGGTTATTTCTTCATCTTTTTTAATATTTCTGATGGCCATCACGGTAAAATCATCATAATAAGCAGCATTGGCCTTATTATTATGATTAATATATCTAAAATCATCTAAAACCAGATAGCCTTTATCTTCTTCCATCCATAGTACATGGGGTCCATCATTTTTTGTTTGCTTAGATTGAAATTCTCCAATCAGTTCTGCCTTAGCAATATTACGCGAAGCAAATAAACCTTTGCCATGAATATCACTTTCTTTTACATAAATAGGAGGAGTATGTATTTTATTGTTCATTATTATTTTTTTTTACAGTTAGTTTAAAGGTTTTGTAGCGATAAAGGTTGCACGTTTTGGTGCCGGGTAGCCTTCAATAGTTTTATTAGAATCCTCCGGGTCAAGAAAATCTTCTAAAGATTCATAATTCATCCACTGTGTACTGCGTTGCTCAGCTATAGACGTCTGGTTAACATCGACTACTTTAATATCTTCAAAACCACAGCGTTGCAACCATTGTATCAGTGTTTCTATCGTAGGTAAAAACCATACATTACGCATTTTTGCATAACGGCCATCAGGCACAAGCAACTGCCCTTTTTCCCCATCAATAATCAGGGTTTCCAATACTAACTCTCCCCCTTTACGTAGAGTACTTTTTAGTTGTAATAAATGATCCATGGGGGAACGTCGATGATAAAAAACCCCCATAGAAAAAACTGTATCAAATGCATTTAGGGAAGCGGGTAGTTTTTCTATACCCATAGGTAATAAATAAACAGAAGGATTGATGTCTCTTCCCATAAGCAGTTTAATAGCCTGAAACTGCATTAAAAATAACCAGGAAGGATCAATACCTATCACCAGTTTTGCACCATTACCCAACATACGCCAGCAATGGTAACCATTGCCACACCCCACATCTAATACTGTCCTGTTCTTTAACGGCTGACAATGATCTTTTATACGATTCCATTTCCAGTCTGAGTGCCATTCTGTATTAATTAAGCAATCATTGACTTGATAAGGCCCCTTACGCCAGGGTTTTAATTCTTTTAAAGCAGTTTCAAGTTGTAGTGCATCAATAGACTGACGTGTGGTAATTTGCAGATCATCTGTATTAAAATCAACTTCTGATGAGAATATTTCCGGTAATTGTTCTAATGCCTTAGACCAACGTTCCAGGTCACCATGTCCTGAAGATATGATTTGATCCAAATCCTGCTGTAATTGTTCAGTCCAATGCTCCAAAGGTGTATCTTGCATTGATTGATAAAGAGAAGAATAGTCAAACATAGACAATTTGTAACCTGTTATTTAATTGCTAATAGAGAAACAAAGTTAAAACATTGAAACCATTGTTCCATTTGTCTAAAGCCCGCTTGAACCAGACGTTCTTTATGTTGCTCAAGAGTTTCCGGAATTAATACATTTTCCAATGTTTGTCTTTTTTGGCTTATTTCTAATTGACTATAACCATTGGCTTTTTTAAAAAAATGATGGATATCAATTAATAGTTCCTGCTGAGCTTTATCAGCAAAACTTAATTTCTCTGATAAAATTAGGATGCCACCTTTTTTCATTCCCTGATAAATATTTTTTAATAATATAGAACGTTTTTCAGGTGCAATAAACTGAAGTGTAAAGTTCATCACTACAATAGATGCATTAGTAATATTTATATTTAAAATATCATCACAAATAAGCTCTATAGCATGACTTTGATTATCAGATTTTTCTAGTAATTGTTGTGCTTTCTTCAGCATTTCAGGAGAATTATCCACTGCAATAATCTGCTTGCTATCATCCTCAATAGACTGTGACATAGAAAGAGCTGAGGCACCTAAAGAACAACCCAGATCATAACACCGACTACCAGGTTGATAAAATTCAGCAGATAAAATACCCGTCATAGCAACAATACTGGCATAACCCGGTACAGACCGATTAATCATATCTGGAAAAACATTGGCTACTTTTTCGTCAAAGTTAAAATCAACTAATTTTTCTAAAGTATCTGCATAAATACTATCTAAAGCCATTCTTTTACCCTTGTGTATTCATTTGCTCTTTATTATATGGCAACTCTATCCAGAAAGTACTACCTTCATTAACGATACTGTCTATACCAATCTTTCCATTCATTTCTTTAATTAATTTTTTTGTAATGAGCAAGCCAATACCAGTACCTTCAATATTAGTAATTTCTGCATCTAATCGCTCAAAGGGCGTAAATAGTTTTGCTTGCTGCTGCTGAGATAATCCTTTTCCAGTGTCGGTAATACTGATACGTAACAATTGTTTATCAAAAGATTCTTCACAATTAATTGTAATCGTACCATTATCATGATTGTACTTAACCGCATTGCTAAGTAGATTTAATAAAACTTGTTTAAAATGCACAGCATCTGCTCGAAAAATAACATCAGGTACACTATTATAGGATGTTACTCTTTTACCATGAATCTTTGTAATAATTTTGATAGATCTCTTTTGAGCTAATGGTGAGATTAATTGTAGGGATTCCAGCATCACCTGACTTAAAACAACATCGCCCAGAGAAAGCTTGACTTCATCAGATTCAATCTTAGATACGTCTAAAATGTCATTAATTAAATCAAGTAAATGTGTTCCTGCCAGATTAATTTCATCTACATTCTCTAGGGGCTGTTGATCTTTCGTGTTCATATTTTAACCAACCCACATTGGTAGCCAGATTAAACAACAGGCCAAAGCTAATGTGCTGGCATAATTTCTTTCCAGCTTATCGTACCGTGTAGCAATAGCCCGATAATGCTTTAGTCGGGCAAATACATTTTCAACCAAATGCCTGTACTTGTACAAGCACCAATCCATATCGGAATTACCCGTTTTTGAATTCTTCTTTCTGGGTATAACGGGTATGGCTTTTTTGGTACGAATAATTTCTCTTATTGATTCGCTGTCATAACCTTTATCCGCTATAACGTAGTCAGAATCGGGTAAACTGGCTATCAAATCAGGAGCCGCTTTACTGTCATGAACTTCACCGCCCGTTAGGATAAATTCAATTGGTAAACCATAGCTATCGACAGCCATATGTATCTTAGTTGTATTACCACCACGGCTTTTTCCAATCGCTTCGACACTATTACTTGAAGCTCCCATGCTATGTTGATGTGCTTTTATAATGCTACCATCAATAAATTGCCATTCAATATCAGATAATTTCTTCAGAGCATTAAACAGTTCAAGCATAATGCCTTTTTTTGACCATAAGTTAAATCGTCTATAAATTGCGCTCCAGTCACCGAAAGATTCGGGTACATCTCTCCATGGGCAACCGACACGCATTCGGTAAAGGATACCCTCCAATGTGCTTCTATGTTCTGCCTTATTGTAAACTCGACCCGTATAAAGCATTAATCGGGATAGCTTTTCCCAGTATTCATCTGTTAACATTGTTCTTGGCATGGTCTTTCTCGTATGTTGATTTGTGGTAAAACCATTATACTTGATTACCATGCTGCTTATTTTTTAATCACGAAAGATCAACAGCCCCTAGTATTAATGAGAATAACTAATTTAAATTCCAGACTATTATAAAACCACCATAAATACAGCACCCTCTTTATCATTTGAAACACTCAGACGACCACCACAATGTTCTTCTATAATCGTTTTACTCATATATAAGCCTAAGCCTGTCCCATCTTTCTTTGTTTTTGTTGAAAAATACGGGGCAAAGATTTTATCGATATACTCCTCAGAGATTCCACCGGCATTATCACTGACCGTTAGGATTCCATCCTGAGTTGCTATAGTAATCACTGGATTATCGGGTTGCTTTTCAAGCAATGCATCTTCAGCATTTTTAAGCAAATTTAAGATCACTTGTTTAATTTCATTGGGGTAACTATATAAGGTTTTATGGCAATTTAAATGGGTGATGATTTCAATATCTTTATTATTGATTGAAACTTTAATAATTTTTAAAACACCATCAACCAACTCTGTATAATTAGTTTCCTGCTTTTCCTTATTAGGTTTAAAAAATTCTCTAAAATCATCTATTGTAGTGCTTAGATGCTGAGAGTAATCGGAAATTTTATCTGACAACTCAATTGCTGTATCATTATCCAGCTTATTAAGTTGTGCTTTTAGATGAATCGCCATACTGGTTGAACTGATTGCTGCTAATGGCTGTCTCCATTGATGCGCAATCATAGAAATCATCTCACCCATTTGGGCTAATCTTGATTGCTGCACCAACTGCTGTTCTTTTTGTCTGTTTTTTTCTATTTCTGAAACCACCAGAGAGTGTAAATTATCATTTAACTCCTTTAATTCCTGCGTCTTCCTTTCAATCTCACTTTCCAAATTGGTATGTAAGGTATTCAGCTCTGTTCCCATCTGGTTAAAACTAGTCGCCAGTAATTCAATTTCATCCTGACTATCAATATTTATTTTTTCATAGACTTTGTTATCTGAAACACCGTGCATTGCCTGGGTTAATTTGCTAATAGCCACCAGATATTTTCTGACCACTATATAAATAATCAATAGAGCAATCAAAAGACTAAGATAAAGAATATCGAGTTTTTTATGTAATAAGTCACTTTTTTGCTGTTTTATTTTGTCATAGGGGTAAGCAAATAAAATAGAGCCTGTAGTTAAAGATTCCATATTATGTAATTTTCTTGCATTTACAATATAGACCTTATCTTTATAGATTATCTCTTTAATTAGCTGTGGACTGTACAATAGATTTTGATAATCCAGATATGATATTGGCAGAATGTCAAGATTGTTAGAAGTACCCCATTGAGAAGAACTCATGACGGCACTATTACCTATAAAAGCAATTTCCAAACTGGTATTTTTTTTGATATTTTCTACAAAGCTGTCATTAATAAAATAACCCACCAGAAGCATACCTTTTATCTTATTATCCTGTTGAATAATAGCCGATGAATAAACAATAAAACTCTCTCTTTCACGAAGTATTTTTGTTAATGAAGTCCTGCTTTTAAAAGTCTGTTTTACAATATCCTGATAACTCAGGGAATCACCTATTTTAAAATCACTACCAGACTGGGCTAAAATCCTCCCCTGTTCATCTAATAAAATAATCGAATCTGCAGACATTTTATTTTTTTCTATACCTAAAAGGCTAGAAATTTCCTCAGGCTGATGCTGTTTAATCACTTGAAAGCTAAAATGATTAGCAACAATTTCCTTTGCCCACATTTGTGAGGTTTGGGACACCAGATTAATAAAATTTTCAGTCATATAAAAAGCTGATTGAAAATCATCATTTAATCTTTGTTGAATTCTTTCATTCATCATATTATTGGTCAGGATTAAATTGAATCCTAAAACAAAAACCAGCACAAAAAAGATCAAAAAAAAGACTTTAAAAATAATCTTTCTATAAAAGGGAATCCTGTTCTCTTTCATACCCGAGCTTTCTTTTATACTAGTATTCATTTTTATCGCCATAAAACTTTTCATACTCATCTATTGCCCATTGAGTACTTTTGTCATCATGACAGCCACCATTTTGACAAGAATTTGGCATAGCATATTTAATAGTAGCTTCAGGTGGAATAATTTTAAAGGCATGACTTCTCAAACTAAACTGACCACCTGTCTTGACAATTTTTGGCATATGGCAATCAGCACAAGTGACTTTTTCTGCCGGGCAAGGTGTATGACTTTGATCCGTTTGCTGATAGTTTTTGAAAGTTTTTGTATTACTGGTATGACAATTTATACATTGATCGGCGGCTTTATCAGGATTATTTCCCACTTTATGCGGGTTATGGCAAACAACACAGGTAATTCCATCCTGAGCATTATCAATGTTTGGCAAAACCACTTCTTTTTTATTCTCTTTTTTACCCCGGATTTTATCCTGATACTTTTTTGCCTGAATATAATCACCGCTATGGCACTTAAGACACTTATCTTCAGGCTCACCACCACAGGACTCTGTTCTTTTTATACGCAGGTTTTTTAAGGAACGTGCATGACCGGATTTGGCAAAATCAGCATATTCCTGATGCCTGTTTTTAGATACACCATTCCCCCACCAGTTATTTCCTTTTTTATCTGTAGCCGGGGTTGTGGGCTTAAAGCTGTTGCTGAGTTGTTTTCCGGGAAGGTATTCAACGGGAAAATTAAATTGTACCTCTGTCTGATGTGTAATCACCTGATTATCAACACCACGACTATGACATTGCCCGCAAACAGCAGATTTAATAGAGCGGACAATATCCACTTGTTTATCTAATTGTTGATGTTCCTCTATAGAATTATGGCAAATAATACATTCAATATTATTCAACCTTTTCTTATTATCAATATGCTGACTCGCGGGGCCATGACAGGACTCACAACCCACACCATATTCTTTAAATTCTCCTGTGACAACATCTAAGCCCACAGTATGACAGCCATCACACTTTTTTCTTAACGGGGTTTCTTGCCATTTTTTAGTTTTGTAAGGGATCCAGTTCTGAGTTAAGACCATCCATTTAGCTGGAAAGGGATAATATTCTCCATCAATTTCCCTGGCAAAAACCTGTTCCCATTTACCACCAATAATCACATCGATGTCTTTTTTATCAAATTCCACAAAGGCAGGCTTATTATCAAAATCAGCCACAACTTGTGAATCATCAGTGTATTTTTTAAATATTTTAGGATGCATGGAATGTTGCCAGGACTGATGCTTCTTTGTATGACAGGAAGCACAGCTTTCACTACCCGTATAATAAGCTTCACTACCTTTTATTTTTGTAATATCCTTATGCAAAAATGCATACAGTGAAATAGCAACAATAATGATGATTAAAATAATGAGTTTAAAATACTTCATTGAATATTCAGACTGATTTGAAAAACAGCCCCCTTGGCACCATCACTTTCATAATTAAAAACACTCAACTTTCCACCGCAATGCTCTTCTATAATTATTTTAGACATATACAGTCCCAGCCCTGTACCATCTTTTTGAGTTTTGGTTGAGAAATAGGGATCAAATATTTTATCTATAATATTATCGGGAACTCCCCCTCCATTATCTTTTATTTCCAATATAAGCTGCTCATCTGTATCATAGCTTCTGATACAGATAAAAGAATCTTCAAGCTCTTTGTCCAATATATTATCTTCAGAATTTTTAATCAGATTAAGTATCACTTGCATTAACTCATTAGGATAAGTAGTAAAACTTATCTGACTATTCATTTCTTTTATTAATCGTATATTATGCTGTTCAATTGAAATCTGAACGATCTTTAATACACTTTCTACAACCTCGTTAAATGAAGATTTTGTTGTTTCGTTATCAGGCTTAAAAAATTCTCTAAAATCATCAATGGTAGAGCTTAGATGCTGGGAATAATCTGAGATATTATTTGACAGCTTAATAGCCGTTTCCTGATCCAGTTTATTTAAACTGGATTTTAATTTTATTGCTGCACTGGTACTGGATATGGCTGCTAGTGGTTGTCGCCATTGATGAGCTATCATAGAGATCATTTCACCCATTTGAGCCAAGCGACCCTGCTGCAGCATTTGTTGATCTTTTTCTCTGTTTTTTGCTACTTCCTGTTTAATTTTTGACTCTAAGGATGTATTCAGTTCTATAATTTCCTGTTCAACTTCATTGGTTCTTTGATAGCTTAAGAAAAGGCGATAGCCAGACTTCGTATGAACAATCATGTAGACAAATAAAATCAATGCAAAAATATAAAAATTCATACTGCCATGATATATCAGAGCAAATATAAGAGGAAAAATACTTAAGAGCATATAAGCTGCAAAGGCAATAAATACCGTGCCTAAAGTACCTATTGAACCTGCCGAAAGAGTAATAGCAATCATACTGACAATTAAAAATTTGATTTCCGATATATTATAAATCACACAGAGCCAGGCTATGACACCATACAATACAGCTGTCTGTGAGGTTATAAATATAAAAAAACTAAGAAGTTTATGTACATCATTACTTTGATCATGCATCGCCATTTTAAGCTTTGGTGCTATATATAGCTTAAATAATATAATCAACAGGTGACATAAAAACCAGGCAGCAAGATGTGTTATTGGAATAGAGTCATATAAAATAATAATAGCGATGACCGGTCCAATAATGTTAGAGGCGATTGAACCAGACAAACTCCCCTTTAGCATTTCTAAAATGAGCTTGTTAGAATATTGAATTGAAAATAATTTAAGCATTGATTGTCTCTAAACTTATTGTAAATATGGCACCTTCTTTGTCATTTGACACGCTTAGTTGTCCACCACAATGCTCTTCTATAATCGTTTTTGACATATACAGACCCAGACCTGTCCCATCTTTTTTCGTCTTAGTTGAAAAATAGGGATCAAAGATGTTTTCTATAATGTTCTCATCTATGCCTCCACCATTATCTTTAATTTCAAAAATAACATAATCCCCTTTTTGATAGGTTCTTATTCTTATCGTTGCCTGTTCTATCACTTGATTGATATTGCTATCAGAAAAAACATCTTCTGCATTTTTAATCAGATTAAGCACCACCTGTTTTAATTCATTAGGATAGCTGTTGAAATTCTGATGAGCATTCATTTGTTTTATTAAGTTAATATTTTTATTTTTTATAGAATCCTCTACAATCACTAAAACACTTTCTACAATTTCATCTAAATTGGTTTCTCTTCTATCTTTATTGGGTTTAAAAAACTCTCTAAAGTCATCAATCGTATTGCTTAAATGCTGTGAATAGCCGGATATTTTATCTGATAAATCAATCACTACATCATTATCCAGTTTATTCAGTCTGGCTTTCAGATTAATAGCTGCACTGGTTGAACTAATGGCTGATAAGGGTTGCCGCCATTGATGAGCAATCATAGAGATCATTTCACCCATTTGCGCCAGTCTTGATTGTTGCAATAGTTGTTGTTCTTTTTGTCTGTTTTTTTCTATTTCATTATTTACTTTTTCTTCTAAGTTTTTATTTAAATCCTGAAACTCATTCGTTGTTTGGATAACCAGATGTGTAAGAGCTTCTACCGTTAAAATATTACGCCTGTCCGACCATAGAGTGATATCATTTTTAGGCGGTTTTATGAAATTATTTTCACTCAGACTTAAAACAGTGAGTGTTTGATTTAATAACTGATTTTTGTCCTCCTGATGTTTATTATGCAGGAATTCACCATAGGTAAAAAAACCACTAATGGGGGAAATATTCGCCAGGGGAAGCATCTCATTTGCGATCTCATCACCTAATAATCTTTTTCTGGCCATACAGGAGTATACAAAAGTTGATTCAACAGGATTCTGCAATACATTTTGATATAATTCTTTAGTATAAGCTAAAATATTTTTTACATTGCCATAACCAAACCAGACTTTATCACCCGTATTGATATTTCCGGCAAATATTAATGAACCATCAGCCTCTTTAGCAATAACTGCTCTTGCTACTTTTTGTCCATTTCGAACAATAATTAATGGAAACTCAATACCAGTGGCAGGAAGCTGATCAACAATATTCTCTCCTAAATATTTTTTATACAGTTCTACGGGTGTTTGATTATCAATACGATAAACTCTATTCTCAATCGCTTTTGTCACCGTAAATTGAAAACCTATTGATTGCCAGCCAAAACTAAAATTTGCATTAATAATTAATTCAGGATTATATAAAACAGCGGCTACAGTATGAGCATCTTTAATACCCTCATGAGTGAACACAAATGTTTTTTTAAAATTGGCATTGTCTCCCGCCAAGCCTCCCGCAATGATCAGCTCAGGTACTAATTGATTAAAAGCCTGTAAAAACAATTCCCCATTAGTATTCAAACCATCTGAAAAAATAATAGCTGCTTTTGCTTGATCAATATTTGAAATTGAATTAATCAGTGATGTTGCTGTTTTAAAACTTGAATCTTCCTGTTTTATTCCAACAATTTCAATTTCTGTATTTTCAAAAATGCTAAAAGATAAGACTGTTTTATTTATACTAATATTGCCATCTAATATTTCACCATCCGTAGTACTGCCTATCATTTTGATATTAGGCAATAATTCTTTTATTTCCATGCTTAAATTATTGATATATTCTTTATCAATAATACCCGTAAAGATCTGCAATAAAATACTCTGCTTATCTGATAATGAATTATCATTAATAAATTTAGACAGAGAGCTTTTATTGGAATAATAAATGTTTATTGTTTTCATATTTAGTACGACAACACATCAGGTTTACCAAAATAATAGCCCTGAGAATAATCTACATCGAGATTTTTCAACACTTCGTAAATGGCCTCATTTTCGACAAATTCGGCAATAGTTTTTATATTGTTTTGTTGTGCAAAAGAGACAATAGAAGCAACAATAGATAAAGAGTAAGCATTATTGACAATATTGCTAACCAGACTACCATCTATCTTTAAAATATCCGGCTGATAGTCTAATAAGCGTTCATAATTAGAGTATCCGGCGCCAAAATCATCAATAGCTATCTGTACACCCAGTTTTTTTACCTGAGAAATAAAGGAGGTGATGGTTTTAAAATCTTTGGCGCTTTCATCTTCAAGCAATTCAATCACCACCCTGGATGCATTCTGTTTATTTGCTTCTAAATACTGGAAAATTTTTTCTCTGGTACTTGGTTTTTCTATATCTAATACGGAGAGATTAATAGAAATGTCCATAGTCGTATGGTTTAAAGCCTTAAAAGAATTGTCCAGTACCATAGCCGTAATTTGAGAATAATATTTTCCTTTTTTGGAAATCTCTAAGAAATGATAGGGAGAGAGAACCTTATCATTCTCATCAATTAGCCTGACCAATGACTCATATTTCTCTATTTCTTTAGTGGTATTATTAATAATGGGCTGGAAAAATGAAACGATTTTATGCTCATTAATGGCTTTTTTTATCATTGAAATCGTTTGGATGTTTTTTTGTGCCTGTGCCTGCTCCTGCTCAGCTAAATGACTGGACACAATAAAATTATATTTATTCTGAATGCATTTCTTTATGCCTAACCTTGCACTTTCAAGTACCTGAGAATCATCATAGGCCACACTCATGATGATAGAGATATCATATTCAATTTTATCAAGCTGAATAACATCCTTATTAATAATTTTTTGAAAGTCTTTCAGATAAGATAAAAATTCTTGTTCATTTTGCATACAAATTGACTTTTCATTGCTGAACGCATATTCACCCTGACCTAACTGATAAATTTTATCTAAATAACAAGCTGTAGGCACATTAGATTCAATATATTGAGCAACTTTATCCTGAATCAGTTCGACAGTTTGAGCATCATAAAACTCCTCAAGTATGTTATAATCTTCAAGTTTTAGATAAACAAGTAGAGGCGATTTTTCATAACTAATTTTGTCACTTAAAAGCCGCCTGGGGTTCATAATCTCGGTAATATCAGATCGTAATGACATATACTCAATTATATGACCATCGATATCAAGGATAGGCTTAATAGTATTCTTAAGATAGTAAGATCTGCCGCTGTTAGATATATATTTAGTGATACCCTGCCATATCTGTTTTTTATCTTTTATGGTTGACCAGATATCATTGTAAACATCTTCAGATATAAAATCCTGAGATATAACATTACATTGTGAACCAATCAATTCATCAATGCTCTTCTCTGCTATCTGACAAGCAGCATCATTAACATAAGTAATGGTTTTATCATTATCTACTATACAGATAATGGCACTTTTATCGGTTAACTGTTTATATTGCTGCAGTAGGCTCTCACTCTTTTGCGCTTCTGTTTTCAGCTTTATTTTTTCTATAACCTTCCCTAACAAACCTATAAATTGATTGATATCAATGGGTTTAAGCAAGTATCCATCCACCCCTAATTTAATACTTTCAATAAAAAAACCTGATTCATTGTAGGCAGAAAAAACCAGGATAGGGATGTCATCATTAATTTTTTTGATATGATCGACCATGTCCAGGCCATTCATTTTTGGCATATTAATATCAGTAATAACCATATCAAAATCATGTTCTGAAAATTTGTTTAAGCCTTCATCACCATTAACGGCTACGACAATATCACCAAAAAATTCTTCTAAAATCAGTAGAGTAGATTCTCTTGCCTGATGATTATCTTCCACATATAATAACTTTAGTTTTTGTGAATAGATTATAATATCATCAATATTGGTCATTTTTATTTCCTATACTGCTTCTTTTGAACAGGTATCAATATTTTCAAAAAAATGGTACTGATTTTTACCTTGTTGTTTGGCAATATACATCGCCTGATCAGCATGGCGTAGAAGTATATCAGCCTCACCATCATCTGCAGGAAACGTGGTGACACCGATACTGACAGAAATAGAATTAATTTTTTCTTCAATTTCATCAGCAAACACATAGGGTTGGGAAATAGACATTAAAATACGATCTAAAACTTTCTTAAGTTCAGGTATAGAAGCAAAATTAGTCATTAATAAAATAAATTCATCTCCCCCAATCCGAGCTGTGGTATCTCCTGAGCGCATGGAATTACGTAAACGTCTGGCTACCTCAATTAACACCATATCGCCTGCCTTATGCCCAAAGCTATCATTAACAGGCTTGAAACCATCCAGGTCAAGATAACAAACTGCCAGTATTTTTTCACTTCGTCTGGCATTAGAAAGAGCCTGCTGCATACGATCATGTAATAAGAGCCGATTGGGTAATTGTGTCAGAGCATCATTATAGGCAATATATTCCAACTCAGCTTCATGTTTTTTAATATAGGTCATATCATAAAAGACGGCAACATAATGCTGTAATTCACCCTTATTATTGGTCACAGTATCAATACTAAGGCGCTCAGAATAGATTTCTCCTGATTTTTTACGATTCCAGATTTCACCATTCCAATGACCCATTTTTTTTAGGGACTGCCACATCTTTTTATAAAACTCCGGGGGATGTTTATCTGAACTATATAGACGGGGGTCATTACCAAGCACTTCTTCACGTGTATAACCGGTCAGTTTAAGACAGGCTGAATTAACATCTATAATACGATTATCCTTATCCGTAATAAGAATACCTTCCTGGGAATTGGCAAAAACTGAAGCTAATAAACGAAATTGATCCTGAACTTTTTGTTGCTGAATTTTGAATTTTTTTGCATCAAGCTGGTTTTGTAAAGCAGATGCAATATCTTCTAACATATCCAATAGTTTATTAATATCTACAATAGGCTTAGCGATAAAACCATTAATACCGATATTAATGGCCTCTTTTAAACTCTCAACTTCTTCAAATGCTGATAATAATAAAATAGGCTGATGCTTATCAAGCTCTTTAATGGCCTGACTCATTTTTAAGCCGGACATTTTCGGCATACTAATATCACTGAGAATAATATCTGGTTTTTTGTCTTTATAAAGTTGTAAGCCCTCTTCACCATCTATTGCCTGATATAATTGCTTAACTTCATCACATAACAAAGAATTCATATAAGTTTGCATATCTTCATCATCTTCAACATACAATAAGGTAAAATTCTGCAATAACATTAATCTTTCCCTTGACCACTGGTGGAATCTAATCGAATCATAAAATTTGCCCCTTCATTACGATTAGATACTATTATTTTTCCACCTAAATGATCCTCTATAATCAATTTTGTCATATACAAGCCCAGACCTGTACTATTTTTATTCTCTTTCGTTGAAAAATAAGGTTCGTATATGTTATCTATAATATCTGCAGGTATACCACCTGCATTATCACTAATATTGATAATAATCTCAGGATCCTCAAGCAGCAGACTGATGGTTATTTTTTTATCGACCTTGTCATTATCCATTAAAGCATCTTTTGCATTATTAATAGTATTCACCAGGGCTTGTCCCAGCTCATTAGGAAAACCAATAGAATAAAGTTTTTGAGTAGATTCAAATATAAGAGTAATATTATTTTTATTTAAAGTCGGATGTAACATCTCTATGGTATCTTCAATAACTTTAGTAACACAAAATTCTTTTTTTTCTTTATCAGGTTTAAAAAAACTTCTAAAGTCATCAATAGTTTTAGACATGCCCTGTATTTGCTTGCTAGAATTAGTATTGAAGTCATTCATTAAGCTATCATTTAATTTCCCACGAGCATACTTTAATGCAATGGTTTGCGTTAAAATTGCCAGATTATTCAGAGGCTGCCGCCATTGATGGGCAATCATAGAAATCATTTCTCCCATTTGTGCTAATCTGGACTGCTGTAACAGCATTAGCTGCTGCTGCTTATTTTTTTCAACTCCTTCCAGTACTTTTTGTTCTAATTGATTATTAAGCTTTGCCAATGCTTCTTCAGCTTTTTTACGCTTGCTGATATCCGTATGAGTACCACTCATCCACAGAGGACTACCATCTTTATTTCTCTTTGTAAGTTGTCCCCGGGCATTGATCCATACCCACCGACCTTTTTTATGCTTCATTCTAAAATCTGTTTCAAAAAAACCAGTCTGTTCTGTAAAATAGTTCTGCATATACTGCTCTGCTATAATCAAATCATCAGGATGAATCAGCTCTTTCCAGGTTTGAATACTGACTGGTGATAATTCTGCCAGAGTATAACCCAGCAATTCAGCCCAGCGTTCATTAAAGATGGTGTCCCCAGTTTGAATATTCCACTCCCAGGTACCTACTTGAGTACTCCATATAATATTAGACAGGCTTTCTTTATGTTGAATAAGTTCATAGCGGGTATGTATCAGGCGACGATTGATTATCCATAAAACTGCCGAGATAATAATAATAAAAGCAATCAACAAGCTCATTACACCTAATGGCAGTCTATAAATTTGCAAGATATCCCGTACCGAAATATCTGGTATAAAATCAAAGGGTGGTATACGTAATTCTCTGATCATTTTTTCCACAGAGGAATAGTTTGCTGAAACATCAAAGCCATGTAAGCCCATAGAAATGGCTAGTTCACCATCATGGGGCAGCAATAGAAGATAGCCAAGCAGTGTTGTTTTTATATGGATATCAACATGCGGCAACGCACTAAAAGGCCATTCAGGATATAGATTGGTTGAAGATTGATAGGGAAAATCAGATAAATTTTGTTTTTGTAGTATTTTAATTTGTTTAAGATCCAGTTTTCCTTCCTTTTGCATGGACTCAAGTATCCCGGTACGTACAAATCCAACATCAGCCTGACCATTCAAAACAACTCTCACCACCTTATCATGCGGCATTCCTGTCAATACCAACTGACTTTTATGCGGAACAGGAAGTTGATTATCTAGAAACTCATAGGCCTGCATCTGATAGCCGCCCAGAGAGCTTGTTTTAACCGTAGCAATTTTATGTTTAGTAATATCTTGAAGTTGATTAATACTGGTATTATCTGAGCGGGTAAAGATAACACCGCCAAAAGCACTCACTGGCTGACCGTTAATATTTTTTACCATAGTCGCCAATGGTGATGACAGGCCATATTGATTATGCATTAATACATAATGTCCGGGATTTGTCAGTACAAAATCAATAGTACAATTGGCAACTGCTTGTTCAAGTTCACGATAACCCATCAATTTAATTTTAAAGTGGTATTCCGCGATATCACGATTAAGTGCATCACTGAGCTGTCCCCATTTTGCCAGAGCCTCCGGCTTGGGACGAAAAGCTAAAATGCCAATTGTCACAGATTCCACAACATCCGTATCGGCATTTGCCTTTACATTAAAAATTACAGTCTGAAAACTAATCAGCCAGAAAAAAATTAAAAGTTTAATTTTCATTATATAAACGCTGTATAAAAGTATTAGTAAATAAGTCTTTAGTTGAAGCATTCTGATCTAACAGATGATTTTTCTGCATCACTGAAATCAATTTCTGAGTCTTTTTAATAATAGCGGGATTATCACCTGATAATAATCTCAAATTATTATTATAGCTGGGTAAAATAAGCCCCTGATAGGCACTGGGTACTTTTCGTGATGCAAGACCAAGTCTGGATGCAAGGCGATATAATGCATCTTCTTTATTATTATAAAAATGATTTTGAGCTTTAAAATGAGCATTTATAATATGTATAATAGCATTTGTATGGTTTAGTCTATCTTCTCTCACCGCCAGAACATCAAAAATAAGATCCGGTGCTTCACTACTACTGAAAAGTTTTGTTGCACCGAAAGCTTGCAGCTGACTGGCAATAGGCTCATAAGTAATAACAATATCGATACGATCTGATTTCCAGGCCTGAAGTTGTTTATCGATACTGAGCTCAACAATACTAATATCCGTTTTACTTAAACCCGCTTTTTTCAATAGCTGATCCAGCATAATCGCACCAACAGCACTCAGTTCAACACCAATACGCTTGCCCTTAATTTGCGAGAGATGTTTAATAGCAGGCTTTGCCAAAACAATATCAGCACCTGCAGAGATATCAAATAACAAGACCACACTCAATGCTATTCCTGATTCTCTGGCCCTGAGAACCTCGTCCAGGGTTAAAGCACCTGCATCAACTTCACCTTTGGCCAGCAATTCAATAGTTTCAGAAGCCGACAAGGTTTCTTTAAAACTCACCAACTCCTTATTAACCCAGCCTAAATCCCGGGCAAGAAACATAAACTCATATCCCGGCCAGGGATGTGCTGCAATACTGATAGGTGATGATGAGTTACATCCGTAAAGCGGCATCAATAAAGTACCTGAACTCAGTGCTCCGATATAATGCAAAAATGTGCGTCGTGTACAAATTTTACTCACTGCGATAGCCTTATTATTTCTTTACCCGATTGACGAGTATAAATGATAATAGTGACTTAAAAGTGACTTTTTTGTAAATATTGTGAATTATATGCTAATAGTCTAATATTGAGGTTTTATGGAAAAATTTTAGGATGGTTTTGCTAAATAGTAGCCTAGTCCATAGACATTTTTTATGACATCAGGCGGGAGTTTTGTACGTAGTTTTTTTATTATGGATTTAATGGATACTTCACTAAAATTTTTAGCATTATTATCTTCAAACCATACTGCATCATAAATTTGTTGATAATTGACCTTATCATGGTTAGAAAATATTAGTAACTCTAATAGTAGTTTTTCTTTTTTTGTCAGCGTAATGATATCTGATTGAAAAAATAACTCTTGTTTAGATTGACACCAAAAATAGTACTGATTATCAAAGTTCCATAGCTTGATTTTCTTTTTATCATCAAACTGTTCTGAAAGTTTTAATAATGCCTGCTCAAGTTGTTCACGTTTAACGGGCTTTTCCAGATAAGTGGTCAAACCTAATTCTATCGCTTTAAGTAGAGCTTCTTTATCATTACGCGCAGTAAGCAAAATTATTTTTGTTTGTTTGTCATTCCTGCGGATTATTTTACTAACGTCTAAGCCACTCAACAAAGGCATATTAATATCTAAAATAACAATATCAGGTTTTTTCTCTCGATAAAGTTCTATAGCTTGTTGACCATTTTCAGCAATAAATAAGGTATTAAAATAATGGCTAAGGTGATCTGCATAAAGTGTACGTGAAACTACATCATCCTCAGCATATAAAACACTCCTATTTTGAAAAAAAGTGTTTAAATCAACAGACATTTATATCATCCAGATAATTTGTGGGGGATATAAGAATAACATACAAAAAAGCTATGTTATATTAATAATTGAAAGTAATTTTTTAATATCAGCCAATACCATATTGAGTTCTATTGTCAGTAAAGAAAAAAACTCTTCTTTATATTGATTTTCAGCAGAACATGCTAATTCTAAATTCAATGCCGCCTGTTGTAGATTTAGCGCAGAAATCGTACTAGAAGCTCCTTTAAGAGTATGAGATAAATGCTTCATTTCTTTATAATTATTGTCGTATTTAGCTTTATTAAATTGAATTGCAAACTCATTTTGACTGTGCTTGAATAAATCTAACAATTTTATATAGAGACTTATATTCTGATCACAAAGTTCTAAACCCAATTTGGCATCAATAGCGCTTAATTTTAACTTATTTAAAGTTGAGAGGTTTAGATCAGAAGAATTTTCATCAGATTCTTTTATATTCACCTTTTCATTAAAGGTAATAGCTCTATCTCGTATTTTTATCCATTTGCTCATAGTCGCAAACAATTCAGCTATAATAATTGGTTTGGGAACTATATCATTCATTCCCGCAGCTAAAATTTTTGCCCTATCATCCATCATAGTATTAGCCGTAATAGCAATAATTGGCAAATTTTTTAAATGTTTCTGCTGGCGGATTTTTCTGGCAGTCATATACCCATCCATAATCGGCATTTGACAGTCCATTAATACAGCATCAAAAACTTCCTGTTTAAGCAGTTCCAGGGCTGCCTGACCATTGCATGCGATACTTACCTCAAAGCCATGATCTTTCAAAATTGCAGATTCAAACTGCTGGCTCGAAGGTTCATCTTCCACCAACAGTATTTTTGCACCATGAATTTTTTTGATTGTATCCAATTTAAGTTTTTATACGCTTTTATTTGTTACTCATTTTCCAATTCCAGATACTGATCCACTGTAGAAATAAATTTTTCAATATTCAAAGGTTTGGTCAAATAATCACTAAAGCCCGCAGCCTTACCCTGCTCAACATCTAGTATCATTGCATTAGCTGTTACTGCAATCACCGGGATATCTTTAAGTTTTATATCAGCCTGAAATTCACTCAATAGTTCATAGCCATTCATCTTCGACAAGTTAATATCTAATAATATTAATTCTGGTAGAAATGCTCTGGCCAAATCTAAACCTGATTCTGCATTATCAGCTGAAATAAGCTTAATATACTCTTGTTTAGCCATAATCTGATCAACTAATTTTAGGTTAGCCTGGTTATCTTCTATATAGAGTATAATGTGCTGTTTTCCTGCATTAGTAATCGGACTATCAACTGAATTAATTTCAACTTCATGGATTTCTTTTATGTTGTCTATGGAATGGTGAGGTAGTTCAATCCAAAAATGGCTGCCTGAATTAAGTTGACTCTCAACGCCAATTTGTCCACCCATTAATTCTACTAAATTACGTGTGATAGCTAAACCAACACCCGTACCTTCAATTTCAGAAGTATCAGCATCAAGACGATTAAACGGCTGGAATAATTCATTCAAACGTGTTTTTTCTATTCCTTTACCTGTATCACTCACTGTGATTCGTATTATATTTTTATTATTAAGCTCTCTAATCCTGACTTCAACTTGTCCCTGTTGGCGATTGTATTTAATCGCATTAGAAAGTAAATTTATAAAAACCTGCTTAAGACGTGTTCTGTCAGCGTGAACTGAATACCCCTCTATATCAACATGACTAATGCTTATCTGCTGTTTTTTTACCATCGGCATAAGCAGTGTAAAACATTCATCAAGCAATGTAGAAAGTTCAATCGTCTCAACAAAGAGATCAATATGTCCTGACTCAATTTTGGCCAGATCTAACACACCATTGATTAATTTTAACAGATGCTGGCCTGCGTAAATAATTTCATGCACACTATCTTTTTGATCATCATTAAGTTTTTCATCATATTCAAGAATTTGAGCAAAACCCAAAATAGCATTCATCGGGGTACGTAATTCATGACTCATACCGGAAAGAAATTCTGACTTAGCCTGACTGGCCTCATCAGCCTGACTTTTTTCTAAAATAAGCAGTTTTTCCCGTTCTAATGCTGCCAGGCGTATATCAGTGATATCATGACGTAAAGCAATATACTCTAATATATTGCCATCTGTATCAAGAATTGGTTTAATAGTATTTTTTAAATAATAGATCTTACCACTCTTAGCAATATACTTTGTAACACCCTGCCATATCTCTTTTTTATCTCTTATCGTTGACCAGATATCATCATAAATCTCATCTGCTTGTCGGTACTCAGAAGTTAGGTGATATTCTAAACCCACCAGTTGTTCACGAGAATGTTCTGTAATTTTACAACAGGCATCATTGGCGTAGATGATTTTCTCATCCTTGTCAATAATTGAGATAATGGCACTTCTATCCGTTATTTCTTTATACTGCTGTAACAGGTTTTCACTTTTTTTTGCTTGATTTTTTAATCTTATTTTTTCTAGAATTTTATCCAATATAGTTGTAAATTGATTGATATCGATAGGCTTAAGAAGATAACCATCAACACCTAACTTAATACTCCTAACAAAACTATCCGATTCATTTTCGGCAGAAAAAACCAGGACAGGAATACTGTCATCAATTTTTTTGATATTTTCAATCATGTCCAGACCATTCATTTTCGGCATATTAATATCAGTAATAATAATATCAAATGAATGTGACTCTTTATTTGAACTATAAGTACTTTTAAACCGATCTAAACCATCTAAACCATCAACAGCAACTGTAATTTCACCGAAAAACTCATCTAGAATTATTTGTGTTGCCTCCCTTGCCTGCTCATTATCTTCCACATACAAGAGTTTTATTTTTTTTGAATGTTTTATTAAGTTATCAAGATTATCCATAATAAATCTACTTTATTTCTCAGTCTTTCAAATTAGAAAATTGCCTGCATATTTTTATAATCTGCGGTAGTTTTAATAAAAACACTTCAACTATGGCAGGATCAAAGTGTTGACCACTTTCACTTTTAATAAGATCGACTGCTGCTTCTATAGTCCAGGTTTTTTTATAGGGGCGCTCTGAAGTCAGGGCATCAAAAACATCTGCCAGTGCTGCAATACGACCGGACTGCGGGATAGCTTCAGCAGATAAACCACAGGGGTAACCACTGCCATCCCATTTTTCATGATGTGTCAATGCAATTTCACATGCCATTTTCATTAATGGAGAATTTTCATCCTTAAGCAAATCGCCACCAATACTTGCATGGGTTTTCATAATAGCCCACTCATCTGCATCCAGTTTGGCAGGTTTAAGCATAATGCCATCAGGAATGCCAATTTTTCCCACATCATGCATTGGACTGGCATGAAGAATCAGTTCCGCATCAGGTTGACTCCAGCCAATACCCTGTGCCAATAAGAAACAGATATGGCTCATACGAATAATATGACTTCCAGTATCCTCATCACGATACTCTGCAGCCATACCTAGACGATTAATCACTTCCAATTGAGCTTTCTGTAATTCTTCTGTTCTGTGCCTGACTAATTCATCCAAAACACTTTTCTGATCATGGAGCATACGATGCGCTATATGTGCTTCCAGTAAATTACGTACACGGGCTAATAATTCAACTCTGTCAAAAGGTTTAGTAACAAAATCTCTGGCACCTTCATTAAGTGCTCGTAGTAAATACTCCTGACCATGCTGAACTGTCAGAATAATAATGGGTGGCATGATAGGATCATTGAGCTCTTTTAGCTTTTTCATCACCTCAAATCCATCCATATAAGGCATATTGATATCCAGCAAAATAAGGTCTGTCTGCTGTTCCTTATAAGCACTTAAAACTTCTCTGGGATCCTGTATTAACACAAGATTGTCATAGCCCTGACTGCCTATTATTTTATTGAGGAGCTTTAAGTTAGCAGGCTCATCATCAATGATAAGAATACGCCCTTTTTTAGATTCTATGTCCAATTGATTACTCATAATTTTTTAACAATCCTATGCATTATATTTTGCCTAATGTCTGATTCATTTGCTGCACAATATCACCTAAAGTATCTTTTATCTCACTTTGTTTTTCCATCAATAAGCTTAAGTCATTTGTACTTGTATCAATAATTTCCATTAGAATTTTCTCCTGATCCTCTTCAAGGCCCAGGAATATCAACTTTTCTTCAATTCTTTGTCCCAAACTATGAGAAATTGAGATCGCTTTTTTATTATCAGCATCCAGACCTTTATTGATTTTTTCAATTGACTGTGTCGTCTTTTTAAAAAAAGAAGCTATCTCAAGGTGAGACTGCAGATTAATCTCAGTACCAATTGCTTTGATTCTAAAATCGCAGGCATTGGCTATTACCGCCAAATGATCTCTTAATCGTCCTACTAAATCAGGATCTTCTATAGGACTATTTTTGACCAGTAATGAAAAACTTTCATAATTAATGAACATTCTTTGATCAAACTCCAAAATTCTACCATCAAACTGGGCTTTTAGCATTAATTCCTGTTCCAGAGGCAGACTCTTCCAGCTTGAATTAATGGTCAGCACTTCATCTTTACTACGAATTTGTGCGACAGTTTTTAAATTAAAACCCTGCATACTTTCAAAAAATGCATTCAGTAGCTGATCATAATTTTTAGCCACTAAACATTGCTCTATAAAATTGGTCACCTGATCTGTTTCAGCTCCCATATTCAATGCGGTCATAAACCCCGATTGCATTTCTTCTACATCTTCAGCTAATTTCTGATTTTCTTTTTTATTATTTAAAATCAACTGAATTTTATTTAATAAAGTTGATAGATCAACCGACTTACCTAGGTAATCATCTCCCCCGGCATTATATCCATTGAGCCTGTCATCCAAAGTATCTAAAGCAGAGATAAAAACTACAGAAATATTTTTTGTTGCTTCATTTTTCTTTATCTGAGAACAAACCTCATGGCCATTCAAACCCGGCATCATGACATCCAATAAAATAATTTCAGGCTGATCATGAGTTAAATAATCCAGACATTCCTTTCCTGAATGGAGTGTAATCGTTTCATATTGAGAAGCTAAAGCTTTCACCAGTAACTTACAGTTTGCAGACTCATCATCCACAATCATAATTAAGGGCTTATTTGTCATAGTATCTCTATCCACATTGTTAATTTTTCTCATATGCCCGGGGCAATTCAAACCAGAATTGGCTACCCACGTTTAGCTGACTATTAACACCAATTTGTCCATTCATTATTTCTACTAAATTTCGGGTAATTGCCAGACCAATACCTGTGCCTTCAATATCACCACCTTCAGCATCAAGACGATTAAATGGCTGAAACAAATTATCTAAATACTTTTCAGCAATACCATAACCCGTATCTGAAATTGTAATTTTTAGCTTATTATTAGCAGGAGAAACTCTCAGTTCAACGTTTCCATATGGATGATTATATTTAATTGCATTATTTAACAAATTAAGTAAAACCTGTTTGAGACGAGTTTTATCTGCTTGTACATAATAATCACCTATATCAATATAATTAATACAAATCTTATATTGACTCGCCACTGGATTCATTAAGCTATAACATTCATTAAGCACATCAGTCAGCTTTACAGATTCCACTTTCAGTTCAATATGACCAGATTCAATTTTAGCTAAATCTAAAACCTGATTAATCAACACAAGTAGATGATTACCTCCTTTTATTATTTCATCCACACTATCTTGCTGTTCATTATCAAGTGTATCATCATATTCCAGTACCTGTGCAAAACCTAAAATTGCATTAAGTGGCGTTCTTAACTCATGGCTCATTGAAGATAAAAATTCAGACTTAGCCTGATTAGCTTTCTCAGCTTTTTGTTTTTCATGCTCTGTCAACAATTTTTCAGCAAGCAGCAATTTATTGACTTCTATCTGCTTAGTTTCAAGTTTCTTAATATGACTGATATCAGTGCGTATAGAAAGATATTGTTGCGGTTTTCCTTGTTCATTTAAATAAGGAGCAATGGTGGCTGATACCCAGTAAAACGAGCCATCTTTAGCTTTGTTTTTTACTTCCCCATGCCAGACTTTTCCATTAGCAATGGTTTTCCACATTTCTTTAAATACAGAGTCAGGATGTTCATCCGTTTTTAATATACGATGATTTTGTCCTATCAGTTCATTTTTTGAATACTGGCTTATCTTTTCAAACTTATCATTACAATAAGTAATATTGCCCTTAACATCAGTGATACTGACAATAGCATGTTCATCCAGTACTTTTTGTTGAAATGCGACGAGTTTTTGGGATTTTTCTAACTTATTAGCCATATCATTAATGGCGATACTGATATCACGCATTTCATCATCAGTACTTAATTTGATTCGAGAATCTAATTTCCCCTGGGAAAAATAGTTAATAGTCTCACTGATATGAACAATATTACTCAATAGTGCCTTATACAGAGCTATCATAAAATAGAGGCTTAATAAGAATAAAAATATGGCGATTATAATGACCGTATTGAGTGTTATAGAAGCTTGCTCAATTCGATTATTTAGATGGATTGTTAAAGCAGGCACTATATATTGATGCATTAATCTATAAAGCCCATCAATATTTTTAGTAATGTCTGCCCAGAACTGTCTGGGTATCATATCTAAATTCCCGCTATATATTTCATTATTAAGACGCTTAACAACTTTGTTTTTCTCCGTG
>JADFVK010000139.1 GCA_015222495.1 Pseudomonadota bacterium | reverse complement strand
GCCATGACACCTAAGCCAACTGCGGTATTACCTGTGGTCACCACAATATTTGCTAAATCATCTTCGGCACCTTCATAAGGCGGTACATCGAAGAAGTATTCAAGATTATCTTTAGCAAATTGATAGCCCGCTTTAAATAAATCCTGATTGGGCTTAATTATTTTTTCACCCTTATGTTGAAAGGCATTATGAATTTCATTCAGACCCAACTTTGTATCTCGATTATAGATACGACAAAGCATACCTAAAACAAACATGTTTTTACCCTTGCGGGCATTATCGACAATTTTAAGACATTCCTGCTCTAATGGTAATTCATGAACAATTAAACCATTTTCACGGAATTCTTTAACTGCAAAGGCATATTCATCACGAATTTTTTCCTGAGGATCATTGGCCCATTTGTTTTCTAATAAAACAATAGTACCGTCTTTATAGGCACCATTCGCAATACGGGCATAGAGAACCTGTTCATTGAAACCAACCACAAGATCCGCTTCATTACCCATATTGGTCATGATTTTTGAACCAACACGAATACGATTACCTGAACCACCGGCAGGAGTTCGAGCAGGTGGCTGGATTTCAGCTGGAATAATTTCTACAGTCCAGACGCCATTACCCATTTTTCCGCCAATAGCACCAAAGGTTTGTCCACATTTCTGTGCACCCTCACCTGAGTCACTGACAATCTCAACGATATGTTCATTAATTATTTGTGGTATATCCTGAGAATTAGTTACTTGATCACTCATTTTATCAATTTCCTGCTTCTTATAATTTTTCTAACTAGAGTCTATTCGTATATTGCTCTTGATCTTGCTTCCCCCTTTTTCAAAGGGGGATTGAGGGGGTTTTAGGGTTTTGAGCCTAATGTACAAACTAAAATTCAAAGACCCAACCCCCTCAATCCCCCTTCTAAAGAAGGGGGAAGCTAAGAGCTAAAAACAATAAAACTCTAACTAATCAAAGAGCTTCGATACTCTTCATTAAAATGTTCTAACGAACTATCAACAATCTTCATTGCACCATCTATTAAATGACAACGTCCACTGCCCGGTAAAATCTTACTTAAATTAATCAATGAATCTAAATCAACAATGGTCGCTCTTCCGGTGTCAATTTTATTCAATAATTGTGAAACATAATAGGTGCCCGTCTTACATGGTGGGCATTGTCCGCATGATGAATGGGCATAAAAATTAACATATTCAGTCACCCGCTTAACGATACCAGTTCCTTCTGAAACTACTATCATTGCACCTGTTCCCAGACTTGAACCACGTTCATACACTGAGTCAAAGTCTAGTGATACATCTAAATCTTTAGGCGTTAAAATGGTACTGGACACACCACCGGTAAAAACAGCTTTTAGCTTTTTAGATAACAGCATGCCACCACCATGAGTAAAAATAAGCTCTGATAATGTAGTTCCCATCGGTAATTCATAAACACCGGGATTAAGTACATCACCACTGAGACAAAAAAGCTTATTACCCGATGAAGTTCCGCGTCCCAATTCCTGAAACCACTTTGCGCCATTGCGTACTATATGTGAAACATTCGCAATTGTTTCAATATTATTAATCAATGTAGGACAGCCATGAACACCTGATATAGCCGGAAAAGGCGGCTTGCCTCTGGGAAAAGGAAATTTACCTTCTACCCATTCAATAGCTGCCGTTTCTTCGCCACCAATATAATGCCCGGAACTTTCCAGTACCTGCATAAAAACCGGCACCGCTAATTTTTTTTCAAATTTTGAATAAAGTTCATTTTTCTGCCATTGTTCTATGGCAATTCGCATACTTTCAATAGACTGTGTTTGTTCTGGATTAATATAAAAAATGATTTTATTAATATTATTGGCTAATGCCGTTATCAATGCGCCTTCCACCACCTGGTGAGGCGTATTGGTTAATAAAAAAGCATCTTTAAAGGTACCCGGCTCATCTTCATTACCATTGCAGATCAAATATTTATCTGGATTAGCTTTTTGGTCACAGACAAATTGCCATTTTTTATAGGTTGGAAAACCGCTGCCGCCAAGCCCACGTAAACCGGCATCCTTAATTATAGGAACTATACTCTGTGGATCAGAAATTGCTTTTTTTAAGCCTTTACCACCATAGCCACTCAACCAGCTCGATAAACTCACACCATACGATTTAGGATCCAGTAAAACTTTCTTCATAGATCGTATATCTCACAGTGATTGCTTGTATCCGCATCGTATTTCGCGTAATCAGGGAAAAGGATTGGGGATTTACTTTTCATCGGTATTTCTTTTTGCATGAGTTCACGACGCCATTGACTGATATGATCAATGGAGATCTTCTTATATCCCCTACTACTCCTATTATTAGCCGCATGCACACCTGCTCTGCGGCCAAAACTGATAATTTCTGATAAGGCATTGCCCATCAAACGGTTTCTACCGTGGATGCCGCCACTGAGTTCACCAATGCAATATAATCCTGAAACTGTAGACAAACCATTATTATCAATAACCACTCCGCCATTTTGATAATGCAAAGTGGGATAAATCAACATAGGAGTCTTAGTCAGATCAATATTACTTTTTAGTCCTAAATTCACCAGTTTTGGAAAACGTTGCTTCAAAATACCCGGATTTCTCTTTTCAAGCCCCGGAGTATCCAGCCATATCCCCTGCATCTTTTCTTTAGCATCATCACTACTAACTGTAATACCCCGACCTTCTGCACATTCACGTAATATAGCAGCTGCCACAATATCTCTGGGCTTTAGCTCTTCAACAAAACGTTCACCTAAAGCATTGATCATATAGGCTCCCGCTGAACGAACACCCTCAGTAATCAAAGTACCTGACAAATGTTGTGGAAAGGCTAATCCTGACGGGTGATACTGAAAAGAATCTAAATCACGTAGTTTAGCGCCTAAACGATAAGCTAAAACCAGTCCATCACCGGTAGCACCAAAATGATTAGAAGTGGGGAACTGGTTTAAATGAACACGACCAATCCCACCGGTAGCAACAATGACTGTTTTAGCTTTTATCTGTACATACTGACAATCTTTAAGTGAAGAAAGAATCGCCCCGGCACAGGATCCTGATTCACTGCTTAATAATTCTACTGCCGGACTATAATGACGTACATCAATATCACTATTTTCCACCGCTTCACGTAATACACGCATCATTTCCAGACCGGTATAATCACGAAAATACACAACACGACTATGTGATGTACCACCTGCTTTACGAGTTAGGAGATCCCCGAATTCATTCAGGTCAAACTGCATACCTTGCTGTATTAACCAGCGGATATTATCGGGACTATCCATCACTAATTGTTTAATCAGTTCTTTATCACCTGAATAATGACCAGCCTTATACGTGTCATCATAATGTGATTGCGGCGTATCAGCTTTTTCTATAGATGCCTGAATACCACCTTCAGCCATGACTGTATTACTATCACCCAGCCTCAACTTGGTGGCTAAAATGACTTTTGCCCCTGCTTTTGAAGCAGTTAATGCAGCAGCACAGCCCGCACCGCCACCGCCAATCACTAATACATCTGTTTCTTCAATATTTGCACCTGCTAGATCTGAAGCATCAATACGGGCATCTGCCTGTAATACATTAGCAATTTGAATATGACAAACATCACCCTTATTCGGCCCGACAAGAAGCTTTGTCATCGTCCCCTGAATATTATCAGGATGAAAGCCCTGTAGTAATTCACCTGCATCTATAGTTATATCCTGTGCAGGAAATTCATCTTTAGCCAGATAAGTATTCAGTGCCTGATCATAATCAATCACTTGTTGTTTATTATTTTTAATTGAAGAACTCATGATTGCAGCTGCTCATCATCTTCAATTGACACATCCAATTCACCCATGCGAATGGCTTCCAGACGATTAATTAAATTAGAAGGTCGAGTATGAAAATAACCGGTCACGCGACGAGAAAATAGGCCGACATGATTAGGATCAATGAATTCAGGGCAACCTGTCATACATAGATTACACATCACACATTCAACAAATAGTTCACCGGATTCACGAAAACGGCCTTTTACCGCCAGATCAATACCTAATTCAACATCAATATCTTTAGGACAGGCCTGATTACAGCCATGACAATGACGACATTTTTCTGCTTCAGGGAAAATTTCATGAAATTGTGTCTGTACATCCCAGGAAGTATTGATTTCCGATAAGTCATAGCTATGGTGAGAGGGAGCAGAAAAGGAAAGAAAGAACACATCCATATTCTCTTCAACCAGAACCTGACAGCCTAAGGCCATTTTTAATTCTGAGGAATTAGAACGACGCACCATAACACGACAGGAACCACAGACGCCATCCAAACAACCAACACCTTTAACTCGAGGATAACCATTATGCCAAAGAGCCTGAATAACAGACATAGATTGAGGCGCTTTAATGAAATGTCCATTAATGCTTAAGGCCACATCTTCTGCCGTCAAATTGTCTTTTTGAATATCGCTCATTTATCATTCATATTAATAAGGGAGAGATAATATAGCAAAAAAACGTATTTAAGTCATTATTAAAAATATGTTTTAGTTGATCTTTGACATAAACAGACTCATATTATTCTAAAATTTTAAACTATTTAGTCATATGACATGGAATTTCATGAATACCATCAATATACAACAAAAATTTAATAAATTTCGCTCTAATAAGCTTTTTGAAATGTTTGTTATTTTTATTATTATATTTTCTGCTTTGGTTATCGGAGCAAAAACCTATGATATTTCCCCCGCAACTCTGAGATTTGTACATTTTCTTGACTGGTTGATTACTTTTATTTTTTTAACAGAAATTATAATTCGTTTTATTGGTGAAAAACACAAAAAGAATTTCTTTAAACAGGGCTGGAATATTTTTGATACATTGATTGTTATTGTCAGTCTCATTCCAATTGAAGATAGTGAACTGGCCATTGTCGGACGACTAATACGTATTTTTCGTGTATTAAGAATGGTATCGATTATTCCCGAACTAAAAATGCTCTTAAATTCTTTCCTTATTGCTCTTCCTCAGCTGGCATATATCGTAGCACTGATGTTTATTATTTTTTATATTTATGCAGCAGTTGGCAGTACATTTTTCGCCCATATTAATCCAGTTTTATGGGGAGACATTGCAATTTCTATGTTAACACTCTTTAGAGTCATGACCTTTGAAGATTGGACTGATGTTCAATATGAAACAATGGAGGTTTATCCTTTCAGTTGGATCTATTATCTAAGCTTTATCTTCTTCACCGCCTTTGCTTTTCTTAATATGGTTATTGGGGTTGTGGTGAATGTGCTGAATGAGGAGCATGAAAAAGTATTACAAAAAAATACGCTTCCAGAACCGACTAATACAGAGTTACAAATTGAGATTAGAGAATTAAAAGAGCTCATTAAGAAAAGTTTAAAAAACAAGTAATAACAAAGTATTAAGTAATATTTTTAAGCAGATTTATTGACTTTTTTTGGTACACCATTATATACTCAAACTATATCAATAAACAGGCAGCAGAAACTGATATGACACAGATTTTCAGAATTTTTCCTGCAATGTCAGGATGGGCAGGGAAACTTTTTTTAACACCGATATTTTATATTGTTAATCTGACGACCTTTAGTTTACTGGCTTTACGTGACTGGAAAAGATATACCCCGCTGCTCAAAAAAGACAGTTATCGAAACCTTGTCACACAAATGATTTTTACCGGCGTTGATGCGCTACCTGCCATAGCTCTGCTTGCTGTGATTACCGGCTTTATTTTCACTTTTCGTCTCATTGCTATTGTAGATTCAGTTGGTGGCTCAGACGATCTGGTGAATATTCTGGTCAATGTGATTGGTTTAGAAATTGGCCCGCTGATTACCGCATTTATACTTATCAGCAGAACAGGCTCTGCCATCGTGGTTGACATAGGAAATATGAAGCTACATGGGGAAATTGAAGGCCTGGAATATCTATCTATTAATATAAACCATTTCTTTGTCGGCCCCCGTCTATTAGGCTGTGCAATTTCTCAGTTGGCACTGACGGTTTATTACACAACTATTACCATGATCACCGGTGTGGTTATCAGTAGTTTTATGCTTTCTGCAGAATATCTGCAGTTATTATCCTCTTTATCGACGGCTATCAGCCCAACCATGCTGCTGGCCTTTGTTATCAAAAATTTATCATTTGGGTTTATGATTGCAGCTGCCGCTTGTTACCACGGTCTGAAAGTGGTTAAGTCCCCGACTGAAGTACCACAACAAACACAACAGGCTATCACAAATAGTCTTATTACTATTTTTATTATTGATGGTTTTATGGGGCTGGCATTATTAGCATGAGTTCTAACTATCTTATTGAATGTAGAAATCTTATGGCTAATATATCAGCCGCACAGCAGATTACTGAAGGTATTGATCTGAATGTCGAAAACGGTGAAATCATTGTGTTGACCGGCGCTGAAAATGCAGGTAAAAATGACTGGCTCAAAACTATTGCTGCGATTTATTATCCGCTCAGTGGCACAATTAATTATTTTGGTAAAAATTCTACTGATTACAGCAATACTGAACGTAGTCAGCTAAGAAAAAGACTTGCCTATGTGACAGCAGATGTGAATCTATTATCTGTCATCAATGGACTCGCCAATGTTATGCTTCCCGCTATTTATCACAAACTGGGTTCTGTTGATGAAATTAGAAGCAGAGCTATGGATTTAATCTCAAATCTTGGTATTGATGATAAGATAGAACTATTACCTGCAGATATGAAAAAAGATCAGTGTTTTCTTTTGATGGTAGCCCGAGCTTTAATGCTAAAACCGCGTATATTATTTTTAGAAAAACCATTTTGTTCAATGGATACAGTTTCCAGCGAACATTTTAAAAAATTTTTAAATCATCTGGCTAAACAAAAAAATACAACTATAATCATATCAACACAAGATATTAATTTTATCCGCAAGTATGCAGATAAAGTCGTATATCTTTCTCTGGAAAATTCATTTTCTTTTGAACATGTTGAAGATTTTTTAAATTCCCGTAATACACAAATAGCCACATTTTTGGGAGAAACAAATATCTTATGAGAGAAAAAAGGTTACAGGTACGTACCCACTATATTCATAGGCTACACTATTCATCACTGGAAAAAATAGTCGGTGCATTTGTACTTCTGTCAATAAGCATGTTGGTCTGGTTACTCTTTTCTTCAGGTAAATCACTAATTAATTTTGAAGACCATTATATTCTTCATGGAAAACTCGAGAACATACAGTCTATTGATCAGAATACAGAAATTTTAATCGGTGGTTTAGCTGCAGGTAAAGTCCAATCTGTTAAAATTACTGATGATAATCAAATTATCGTCGTAATGGAAATTCTCAAGCGTTATAACAGTCTGGTTCGTACTGATTCAACTGCTCGTTTAAATGCCTTCAACCTGGGCATGATCAATCAGTCATTTATTGAAATTAGTGTCGGCTCTGCACATCAGGATATTCTCACTGAAGGTAGTACGATTATCATTACTGAATCCATTAATATTAAAAACCTGCTGGTTAAATTTGCACCGGCCATGGAAGCATTATTTGAAATGATAAATCGTACTAATGCACTGCTGTCAGTTGTTGAACCTCAGCAGCTTAAAAAAACTATCAATCATGTTGATAGTCTTGTCAGCACTGTCGATCCACAACAATTAAAAAAAGCATTAGACAATTTATATGCGATTAGTGCAGATGCCAGCCAGATAAGTAAAAGAGTCAATGCAGGTGGTGGGATACCAGTGACGATTAATAGTATTGATCAGCTGGTCTCAGCCATAAATCTGGATCAACTTGAACAGATCAGCTCTCAAACCAATGAGTTGCTAATAGCCATGGATCCTGCTTTAATCTCCGCTATTATTAAAGATGTCCATAGTAGCTCAGACAATCTTGCAGATATCATCAGTCAAATAAAACATGGCAAAGGGATTGTTGGAAGTTCTATTTATGGTAAAGAGACAATGAAACATTTTAAGACAATTCTAAACTATCTCAGTAAAGTTGCTTATCAATTGGATAAATTACTCATTCGTTTAACCAAAGAACTTGAAAACATGCCTGATTTGCTTAAAAAGATTGAACCATTACTCACAGAGGCAGATAAAACCATTAAGGCAACACAAAAAGTCTGGCCCATATCTACTGCAATTGAGGATATTGATAATAATGAACACAGGACTATGTTAATTTCACCTGAGCCCGTCAATGATTAAGTCTATATTTAAGAGCCTTCAGCTAAAATTAATTTTTCTGTTATTAAGCACAGCTATTTTATTCTCCTGCTCAATCATAAAGTTAGAGACAAATCAGAAACAACAATTACCTGATAAAATACAGACCGCTGAAAAGTTACTGGCTCATGGGGTCAGCAATTATAATAAATATAACTATAAACAAGCCGGGATTTTTTTTAATAATGCATTATATGCCTATAGAAGTATAGATAATCCCCGGGGTATTATCCTGAGTTTGAGCAATCTGTCAAAAATAGCCTTAGCTCTGGGCAATGTTCAACTGGCAGAACAATATCTTGTTAAAGCAAAAAATATCCTTGCTGCATCAGGAAAATCCTTTAACAATAAGATTAGCAACAATCTTATAATGGTAGAATCTTCTATTCAAATTGAAAAACAACAATATAATATCGCCAAAAATATTCTTCAGCCCCTGCTGGATCCAAAACTGAGCCCGGCTTCTGAATACCGTATTGCTGCACTACAAAATAGAGTCCGTATTGCTATAGCAGAACATGATCCATATGCTGCAGAATGGTTACAGCAATTTTCTCAAGCGACTTCAAAGTCTCATCAAACTAGCTATACTGCAAGACTAATGAGATTTAAAGCAGCATTAAGTCAGGATAGTCAAGAGAACAATAGCTATTATAATAAAGCCTTAAATATCTATCGCAGCAGTGCCCATCAGGTGGGAATAGCCGCAACACTTGAAGAATGGTCACAGCAGCAGTTTCAACTGCAACAATATCGTTCTGCAATAGATAAACTGGTACGTGCACTATTTATACGTATTGATCTGAAAGATAGAAGACATAGTATTTTAATTTTAGAAAAATTATATAAACTTTATCCCTTAACCGCTAATAAAGAAAAAGAAAAACAGACTATTATGTGGCTGAAAAAAATATCATCCAATGATTTCTCCAGATGGAATGAATTGGCAGAGGCTTATAATACTTATCCTCAATGAATCACTGATACAATATTATTCAAAGTATAAATAAAAAACATCTAATTACTTGATTACCCATATGGCTCTACTATAATATTTAGAATATGACATAAAAACATGCTGGGCACTGAATAATTAAAAAATAAAGGTTAGAACATGGAAAAATTTAAAAGAGCAACAGATTCAGTTTTATCATTTTTACATAATAATTATCGTCCATTTAAAGATTTAATGGTCGTTACACTACTGCGCAGCAGCAAGACCCTACGCACGATTAATATGCGTAAGGGTGAAGAGTTTCATTTACGCGGCAATGAAATTCCTGACTATTTATTTGTTATTCAGGG
>JADFVK010000138.1 GCA_015222495.1 Pseudomonadota bacterium | reverse complement strand
TGACGGCAATGTTCTGAGTTTGCTTGAGCAAACATCATTAACTCAATATCGTTAGGGTTGCGATTTAAACTAGTGAAGTTTTCAACTAAATAATCAATTTCATCTTCGGCTAATGCCAAGCCCATTGTCTTATTAGCTTGGACTAATGCTTCTCGCCCGCCGTTTAAAATATCAACCGATGCCAGTGAGCGTGAATCACCATGTATGAATAAACGATCCGCTTCATCTACTGAATCAAATATCGACTCAATCATCCGATCATGTAGTAATTTTGACAGCGTTTGTTTTTCTTCAGCAGTTAAGCTGGCAGTGGTTTCGACAAAAAAAGCAATGCCACGTTCAACACGTGAAATCGCACTAAGACCACTATTATGCGCAATATCTGTCGCTTTACTAGACCATGGAGAAATAGTACCTGGACGTGGTGTAACAAGGAAAAACACATCATTTTCATTGGCAATACTGTCGGTATTTGTCGCTTCCAGCAATGTTTCTGCTACTGCTTCATCTGATGCGGATAATTCATTTTTCCCATCAAGTTCAATGAAGTAGCGATACTCGCTACGTAAACCTTTAACACTTGCAAGCTGTTCTTGTAGTGTATTTAGTAGTTTATTTAAACGAAAGCTAGAGTGCGCCGAGCGGCCAATCAATTGCAACATAGTGTTTCCGAATTCACAAGATCAAAGAATTAATGATACTTTATACCCATTCAACTTACGACTTAAATTACATGAATACACCTCCAGAAACCTATTGCCGCCCGAGTTTATTCCGCCATTTAGCCATTATTGTTTATGATCTGCTATTACTACTCGCCATATTACTACTCGCAGGTGCGGTAGCCGTTGCATTTAATGGTGGTGAAGCGATTAGTGAAGGCAATCCGTTTTTCCTGCTCTATTTGTTTGCTGTTAGCTTCTTTTTTTATGGCTGGTTTTGGACTCATGGCGGACAAACACTCGGAATGCGAAGCTGGAAAGTGTATATCTTTAGCAACGACGGCAGCCCGATAACGTGGTATCAAGCTTTTGTTCGATTTATCACGGCTTTTGTCTCATTTATTCCCGTAGGTTTGGGCTTATGGTGGCAGTATTTATCAAAGAATAATCAAAGCTGGACTGACTCCCTTTCAGCAACACGAATACACTATTCAGAAAAAAGTAAGATTAAACCCTTATCCCGCTTGTCATAGTATGAAAAATAACGATACAATCCATAAACAAGTTATTTCACAAAGGCTTCAAGAGTGAATAAATATTGTCTGCTAATATTCTGTCTATTATTAGCTCCCATTAGCCATGCCCAAGTATTAATTGTTAATCCAGATAATATTGATACAGATTTATCATTAAATACTGTGCGGTCTATATTTGCTATGCGTACTCATCAATGGTCTGATGGCAGTCCAATCCACGTATTTGTACTTGAGGATAATGATAATTTACATTCTGACTTTTGTAAGGAAATTCTCAAAGTATTTCCCTATCAATTAAGACGTTTATGGGATAAACAAATATTCTCTGGCACCGGTGTAGCACCCACCACTGTAAAATCTATAGAAGAAATGCGTGAACGAGTGGCTAACACTAAAGGTGCCATTGGTTATATTCGAAAAGAACAGCTTACCGACACTATAAAACAAATAGGCATGCCACTATGAAGCGCGTTATTGCTCTCCTTCTATTTTGTTCGATAACAACAGTTTCTTTTGCTGATAATGATTGGTCAGATAAACTACAAATTCATGGCTTTGCATCACAAGCATTTGTCTATACGACTGATAATAACTTTTATGGTAAAAGTGACAGTGGTAGCGTTGCATTTACTGAACTAGGCATTAATGGAAGCTTTCAATTATCACCTCGACTTCGTTTAGCTGGACAGGTACTTTCTCGTCATGCGGGGGCCTTTGATCATGGCTCACCTCGGATTGACTATGCATTAATAGATACTAATTTAATATCAACATCAAAAGGGAGAGTGGGGGTTTATTTAGGTCGAATTAAAAATCCAATTGGTCTCTATAATGAAACTAGAGATGTAGCACATACTCGTCAAGGCATACTCAATGCCCAAACTATTTATTTTGATAAGGTCCGTGAACTTGTTATGTCATCCGATGGCATCCACCTTTATGGCGAATATTTTTTACCTAACGGCTCGTTACTTATACAAACAGGTATGGGGTACCCTCTCCCCAATAAAAATGTTGAATATGCATATATGGGAAAAGATTGGGCAGGGAATATTTCAGGAGATGAGTTAGGTATATTTGGCCGTCTTATATATGAACATGATGGCGGACGATGGATATATTCTCTTACCGGTACACGAATGACTCTGGATTTCAATCATGGTGTAAAAGATGCTATTCCATTTCCTGCTGGAGCTGGTTTAAGCTCGGGTGATATTGATATCGACTATACCGTGTTATCAGCTCAATATAATGGTGAAAAATGGCAATTTACAACTGAAGTCGCTTTTGAGCATACCTCCTATAATGATATTGGAGCCGCCTTTGACTCTTCAGGCTTTGACTCTCTTGGCTACTATGGTCAGTTAGATTATAAATTCACACCGCAATGGCAGGCATTTATTCGTTACGAGGAGTTTCAACTCAATATTGATGACTGGAATGGTAAAAAAGCAGCTAAAAAAAATATTGCTACCAGTCAATTTCTTGCTGATTTTGGTATTCAACAAACACCGTCTCCAGCATATGCTAATTATGCAAAGATCTGGGCTATTGGCGGACATTGGGATATACAAAATGATCTTAAATTTCGAGCCGAATATCAAATTGCAGAAGGCTTGGCAACATTATCACCTAGGGAAAACGACCTCAACTTAGGCGATAAATATTGGAATATGTTTGCTATTTCACTGTCTTATCGTTTCTAAATCGATTATTATGTAATTTATGGCAAAGATAATTGAAAAAAAGTTTTTAAGTCTTAAATGGAAAATTGGTCTACTTTTCGGCTTAGTCTTATTTATTCTCAATGCTACCTTTCCAATCTTGGTTTATTGGACACTTAATCATCAGTTTGAATCATCAAGACAGGAAGTTCAACAGCAATATGCCCAAGAACTTCTTGGGCAAGTTCAATACTCTGCAAATGAAAGGCAACGCTTAATTGAACTCATATTTCTACATGATCCCAGAATTATCAGCCAACAAGAACAGTCATTACATATTGTTAACTCCTTAACACAGCATCAAAGTGATCTTGAACTTAACTGGAACATTTCACAGGCTCAATATTTAAATGATAAAGGACTTCGATTAGGAGGCTGGGGAGATACATTGCCTGATAGTATTCTTAATTTACTGCCAGATGCGCTAAATGATGAATCTATCCTGTCTAAAATAAATTGTACTCAAGGCTGTAAGCAGTATGATCTTATTCCTATTCTTGGTATTAATAAGACAACGTTCATTTTAGTTATTTCTTATGATTTAACTGATACATTACTCGCAATTAATAATAAATTAGGTATTGATGTCGGTCTTTTGTCATCCGAGCCTTCAGATGGCTATTTATTAGAGCAATGGCAACTTAAGGTGAATGCATTAACCTCATACAATGATTCTCTTGCCAAAATAAAAGTATTAGCAGAGCAGTATTCACTTGAGGATATTAAGCAGACTAAAGGCCTAATTCGGGATGAATCCCAGCATATTGAGGCTCAATTTTTAACTATTCCTTCATCTGCTGACACCCTATTTGTGATTATTGATGATATTCATCAGCAATACAGCAAAGTACTTACTACAACCTACCAAAGCATTATCATTGCTCTTATCATTGTTGCAGTTATTGGTGGAGGCTTATTCTTTTTCTTATCTGGTCACTTGCTACGCCTATCATCCATCTCACAGGCATTACCACTATTAGCAAAACAGCAATATGGTGCTGCTAGAGCACTTATTCTACCTATACGTCATAACCATACTCTAGATGAACTCGATATTTTAGAATCGACAACACATAACCTAGCACAACAATTAGAATATTTAGAAAAAGTTCTAAAATTTAATGCCGATATTCTCAATGACCGCAACAATGAGCTTCGGCAAGAGCGCGACTTCATAAAAACCTTATTTAATACTACGCCACTTATTATTGTTACTAGCGATAAAAAGTTCAATATTCTGTCTTTTAATGACTATGCTGAACACTCAACAGGCTATAAAGAGAAAGATATTCTAAACAAATCACTTTCACAATTTTTCCCTTCTGAAAAATGGGATGAAGTAAAAAGTGAGTTAATGACTATATCTGCAAAACCTCATGAAATTTCACACCAAGAATATGATTTTATTAATAGTGATGGCACTCTGCATATTATTTCGTGGTTGCATTCTAGTTTAGAAGATCCTACAGGTAATACCGCACTTTTATCCGTTGGTATCGATATCACTGATAAAAAACGTTCTGAAGAACAAATCATCTGGATGGCGGATCATGATGCTTTAACATCTTTATATAATAGGCGACGGTTTGGCGTTGAATTTGAAAAGCTATTGTCATCATCCAAACGTTTCAAGCATCAAGGTGCACTGCTATTCCTCGATCTAGACCAGTTTAAAGATGTTAACGATAGTTGTGGCCATACCCAAGGGGACAACTTGCTAAAACAAGTTGCTCAAACCTTACTAGATACAACCCGTTCTACAGATCTTGTATCTCGCCTAGGTGGCGATGAGTTCGCTATTTTATTAGCTGAAACAGATGATATTGGAGCCGCTAATTTAGCTGGCAATATCTGTCAGGCCATTGGTGCTATTGATATCATTGACAATGATATTCACTATAGAGTAACTGCAAGCATCGGCATAATCACGTTTCCACAAGCAGACTTTAGTATTGAAGAACTCATAGGAAATGCTGATTTAGCTATGTATCAAGCTAAAGCAAAAGGTAAAAACACATGGCATCAATTTTCACTCAATGATAAAGCTAGAACACAGCTTGAAACACGATTAACATGGAAGCGAAAAATTGAACACGCACTAAAAGAGGAAAAGTTTATATTCTACTACCAACCTATTATGGAAATTAGTAGCCAAACAGTCTCACACTATGAAGTCCTACTTCGCATGGAAAATGATGATGGCAGTATCAGTTATCCAGATAGTTTCATTCCCGTTGCAGAGCAAACTGGCTTAATTCAGGCTATTGATCATTATGTTCTACACCGTGGGATTATTAAACAAGAACAATTAGATAAAGATAATATACCTATCTCATTAGCACTTAACCTATCAGGACACGCTTTTAACGATGCAGTTTTATTTGCATTACTAAAACACTTCATCACTCAAAGTAATGTATCGCCTGAACACCTAATTTTTGAAATTACAGAAACATCTGCAGTAGCTGATCTTAATCAAGCAAAAGAAACAATAGAACAGTTGAGAGAACTAGGCTGTCGCTTCTCAATTGATGACTTTGGTACAGGCTTCGCTTCATTCCGATATATGCGTGAGTTACCTGTTGATATTGTTAAAATTGATGGATCATTTATTCAACATTTAGCCACAAGTCATGATGACCAGCTTTTTGTAAAAGCATTGGTTGATGTCGCCAAAGGTATGGGTAAGAAAACAGTAGCTGAATTTGTTGAAAATGCAGAAACACTAAAACTGCTTGAAGAGTTTGGCGTTGATTACGCCCAAGGTTATTATATTGGCAAGCCCGAGCCTGAGTTTCTTGATGGACCACCGGTTCTAAAATAATACGTTTTTTTATATCCGCCTAATGGCAATCAACTTATTATTACCATCAAACTCAATACTAAACCGACCTTGTATTCCCGATGCCCCTATAAATGAGCGTATATGTTCTGCGGGAAATTGTATCCGTTTTCCATTTTCAGCTGTTACCACAACAAATCGAGCACTGCCTTGATAATAACGTAGTGCTTGCTCTTTGCTTAAATTAAGGCTAAATCGTATTTCAGTCGCCATTGCTAAATAGTTCTGAAAATATAGCTTTTAATTGTTCACAAATCGCTTCCAGCTCTTGAACGGTATAAGGTATCGCCTGCCCTTTTCCCCAAACAGGTGCTGGCCATGTTTCATCAGCTTGATAACGTGCTACATGGTGAATATGAAGCTGTGAAACGACATTGCCTAATGCCGCCACATTCATTTTATCGGCTTGTACCAGTGCTTTTAGTGATTTTGCTACAAAGTTTGACTCCTTTGTTAGCTGTGCTTGCTCTGCTTCGCTTAGTTGAAAACATTCTGTTAAACCAACAACACGTGGTACTAAAATCACCCATGGATAGCGTGCATCGTTCATTAATAAAACACGGGACAACACAAAGTCACCTAAGTAAATAGTATCTTGGTCTAATCTTGGATCAAGTGTAAACATTAGTCTGCTGCCAAGTATTTAGTGACGATTTCATAAACATCAGGGGATAAGCCATCATGGTTTGCAATGGTTGATAACACTGTTTTTATTAAGCTTTGCCTCGTCGCATCGTATTGTCGCCATGAGTTAAATGCACCTAACATTCGTGAGGCAACTTGCGGGTTCAATTTATCGAGTATCAAAATCTGCTCTAATAAGAACTGATAGCCCGAACCATCTTTCGCATGAAAATTAATAGGGTTATTGCGACAAAATGCACCAATCAAAGCGCGCACATTATTGGGGTTTTTAATGCTAAAGGCACTGTGTTTCATCAAGCCCTTAACTCGAAGTAAGGTATCGCTTGCGGTTGATAAGGCTTGCACTGTTAGCCATTTATCAACAACCTGCCTATCAGACTGCCATTGCTCATAAAATGCACGCAAGGCATGGTCGCGTTCGGGGCTGTTTTGATTAACTAACAAGCTCAGTCCCGCCATTGTGTCCGTCATATT
>JADFVK010000137.1 GCA_015222495.1 Pseudomonadota bacterium | reverse complement strand
GCAAATAAAACCACACCTATACTACAGCTAATTTTATGTTGATTATCTTCTATGATGTAGATTTTCTGTATGATTTCTAAAGTTTTTTCTGCAATAATTTTTGCCTGGGTTGAAGCAAGCTCAACATCATCTTTAAGGTTGGATAATAAAAGGACAAATTCATCTCCCCCCAGACGGCAGGCAATATCTTCCTTGCGTAGCTGATTGCTCAAGCGGTGAGCCACTTCTACTAATACTAAATCTCCAGTGGCATGGCCAAAATTATCATTAATTTGTTTAAAGTCATCTAAATCTATAAAGAGTATTGCTCCTAATTGATGATGTCGTTTTGCCCTGGCTATTTCCTCATCAAGTCTCTGCATAAGCAATCTTCTATTTGGCAACTCAGTCAGTGTGTCATAGAGTGATAACCTATCTGCCTTTTGTCTTGCTAATACCAGCTCTGTAATATCGTGAGCAATCCAGATAACTTTAGCTGTTTGTGAAGCAGTTTTATTTTCAAAGTCTAATACAGCTGTATGACCTTCAAAGTAAGTGTTTTTTCCATTTATTTCCAGTTCATACTCAATGATTTGTGATTGTTTTGTTCTAAGAGTTGTTTTAATAACATCCAGAATTGTGGTGGTTGTTGATTCAGGGAGAATATTACTTAGTTTTTTCCCTAATAAGAGCTCTTTCTGTTTGTAAAGCAATTCCTGGTGACTACCAAATATTTCTATATATTTTCCTGTTTCATCTAAAATAAAGGCAAGTTCCGGCATTGCATTAATAAAGCCACATAATAGAGCATGTTGCTTTTGTAAAGAAACCTGGCTGGCTATTATTTTTTCTTCTGACAAAGCCTGTTTTTTTACTTTATCTGCAATAATTTGTGTCATTTGATTGAGGCCTGTATGTAATTCAGAAATTTCATCCTGCCCCTGAATATGTTCAATTCTGTCTTGCAATTTATCATCTTGGACATTACGGATCTGCCAAAGAGCAAGTTTTATACGGGTAACCAGATAGCGGGAAATTAAAAATCCCGCCAATAAAGCAATGACTAAGACTGTGAGGAGCTTTATAGTGATTTCATTAACGAAGTTATTTAATCGTGAATAAAGAATCTCTCGTTCTAAAATTAGAAATAAACTCCAGTCCCACTCAGGTATATTTTTATAAAAAACTATCATGTTTGATTCACTTAATTCATAGCGTTGTATTACTGGATTATGATTGCGTTTCAAAGAGGTTGTTTTTATGGACTGTTGGATGGATGTTAAATATTTAGGATGAATAAAATCCTTATCTGTTTCTGTGAAATTTATAGGTGAATGAAGAATTTCCTTACCCGATTGGGATAATATGGCAAGATGCCCTTTGTTTTCCATAGAAATAGTGATAAGTTTTTTTTGTGTTTCTACTAAGGCTTTTTGATAATAGCTCTTAATATGCTGCAGATCATGTTTTTCCAATGCACTATATTTATCATGAATAACCTGATGGGCAGCATTGAGATCCTTTTCTGCGAGTTGAATATTTAAATCATCAATAATGCTTTTAATGGTATTAATACTGACGAAAATAGCCATAGATGCAGTTGATAACACCAATAAAAAAGTAAAAAAACTTAGTTTAGGTAAGAGTTTCATTATTCAGTTAATTTCCAGCGATAAGTATCGGCATATTGTAAAAAATCTATTTCAAAGCTAATACTCAGTTTTTCTGCTATATCCAAATTAGCCGTGGCTTTCACCTGTTGATTATTAACAACTGGAATATTAGCAGGCGATTCTCCAGCTAATATTCTTAATGCGATTTTAGCTGCATATTGTCCCTGTTCTTCAGGTACTTGTAAAAAGCCTAAAAGAACATAGGGAATCATTCTAGCTTGAGTTGTGCCTGTTGGAATTTGAGTCTCTGTCAGGATAAATTGATGCATATCTTCATTATTCCATCCGTTGATACTTTTACTATTTTCAATAATGAGCATATCTACTTCAGTTTGTAGTGCTAAATAGGCTTTCTTCCAATGTTTTATATCTTTGACATAAATTACTTTGTCAAAGTTAAGCCCTGCTTTTAGGGTATAATTTTCTACATTTTTTCTATCACTGAGAACATCTCCAGATAAGATACCCAGTCGATTTCCTTTAGCATATTGGACTAAATGTTTAGGTAAGGGCTGTATTAGTGAAACCTCTTCCATACCCGTAGCATTTTTATAGGGGTAGCCATAGCTGGATGCATCCCAGTTAACACCACAAAAAACGATAGGTAAGCTGGCATTTTTATAATAAGGCTCGATTAAATATTTAGAAGCATTGTCATCTGAAGCGATGATCAAATCAGGCTGCCATGAATTTATCATATTTCTGGCATCCAGGACTTTTTGTTTGATAGCACCAATATCAGTCTGACCCTTACTATCCATAGAAAATACTTCTAATTCTATAGCTTCTGGTTCAAGAATAGATCGTGCTCCTGCAATGATACCGGCAGACCAGCTATAAGTAGGGTGGTAAGAATCGATTAATAAAATACGTTTTGAGTCTGTTGATTTTAGAGGTGTATCACTGGCATATAATAGACTAGCGGAGAAGATCAAGGTAAGTTGAATTAAATAATGGAAAAAATATCGATGCATTACTCACTCCCTATATGATGAGTCTGAAATGATACCATACAACTAGATTGCCTTGTCAATCAAACTTATTTACTCATTCGTAAAGCCAGATAACCAACAATTCCTGACATAAATGAACCGATTAAAATAGCAAGTTTATCCGTATATTGAAAAATACTATCATCTTCAAAGGCAAGAGATACAATAAATAAACTCATGGTGAACCCGATTCCGGTTAATACGGATACACCATAAAGCTGTAGCCAGTTACTGTCATCTGGTAATCTTGCGATATTGAGCTTGATTGCCAGCCAACTGAAACCAAAAACTCCTAATTGTTTGCCTATAAATAAACCCAGCATAATCCCTAATGGTACATTGCCTGACATCTGATTGAGTGATATTTCAGTGATATCCACACCGGCATTAACAAAGGCAAATAGTGGCAGTATAAATAGCGCAACCCAAAAGTGCAGGCCATGTTCTATTTCTTTCAGTGGTGAAAAATGTTCATTTTGTTTGTTTCTGGCATTTAAGGGAATAGTAAAAGCCAGGGCAACACCGGCCAAAGTCGCGTGTACACCTGATTTAAGTACACTCACCCATAACACCGCACCAATAACAAAATAAACGGATTTTTGTGTCACACCGGAAAAATTGAGGATGGTTAAAAGAGTTAAAGAAGTACCGGCAACAATTAATGATAGAGTTGAGAGTTCAGTGGTATAAAAAAGTGCAATAATAACAATAGCCCCTAAGTCATCCATAATAGCAAGTGCCATAAGGAAAATCTTAAGGGAAACGGGTACCCGCTTACCCAGCAGTGATAATATACCTAAGGCAAATGCAATATCTGTGGCTGTGGGGATGGCCCAGCCATTGGCGGCAATCAGATTATCGTGGTTAAAAATCAAATAGATTAGTCCTGGAACCAGCATACCACCTACAGCAGCAACACCAGGTAATATCACTTTTTTTACGGAAGAAAGATGACCTTCCAGAATTTCTCGTTTAACCTCTAAACCAATTAACAAAAAGAAAATAGCCATCAGGCCATCATTCACCCAATGATAAAGTGATTTATCAATATGCAGGGCACCGACGCGAATCTCTACAGGAATATGCAAAAATGTTTCATAAACAGAGGACATGCCGGTATTACTGAGGAGCAGGGCTAAAATGGTTGCACAAATTAATAATAGCCCACCAGTGGATTCTTTTTTCAAAAACTCTTCAATCATTTCCATTAATATGTGAACCTAAATTGTTAGAATAAGTATACTGATTTTAAGTCACAATAATAACACGTAATGCATCAAGTCTGGGCTTTATTGCATGAAAAATGACTGCTAATGACTGTAATTGTTGTTCTAGAAATTGAATTTCTTCTTGACGAATATTGGGGTTTATTTTTGCCAGTGATTTAAGACGTTCAATCTCATTAGCCAATAATTTTTCACTGGAGCACTGAGCTGTATGGAGAATATTTGGTGCATATTGAGTACTTAATTGTTCCGCTTGATTGATAAGCTTAGTTAATTCTTGCTGTTTTAATTTGATGATTTGCTGAGCAGTCTGTTTTTTTATTTTTTCCTGTCCCTGTTTAATATCTGCAGTAGAAATATGCTGTGTTAACTCCTGTCCCTGTTCATTTAAGACAATTCGAACTATTGTGGGAGGTAAATAGCGATCAGCATGTAGAGTTTTATGTGCAGTGGTTTCTAAAACAAAGAGACACTCGATTAATAAACTGCCTGAGCGTATAGGGATCTGTAATTTTGAACTGTCCAGTGTTGTCATGGCGGTATTGCCCATTTCACTGGTATTGATCATATCCATGGCAGTTCTGACTATAGGATGCTCCCAGCTGAAAAACTGCATATCTTCATTGGCTAAGGCAATATTGCGATCATAGCTGATGGTCATACCGTCATCAGGTAATCCCGGGAATTGAGTAAGCATGTGTTCACCGGGAGATATGATATAACAATGTTCGCTATGTTCTGAATGATCAATACCAAAGGCATCAAATGCACTATCCATATATTGAAATAGTGAATGATTATGATCCTCTTTCTCAGCCAGACTCTGTAATTTATCAGCCTGGGGTTGGCGACAAGAATTATATTCTAATAATTGATCTCTGCCATCATGTAAGGCCTGAGCGAGACTCTTATGTAAGCTTCGACTCTCAGTAATTAAGTCAGACTGTGAAATTGAATCATTGCTATTCATTAAAAGAGCAAATAATTGTTCCTTTATGTGAGTAAAAACATTATTGCCTGTTGGACAAGTTTGCTCAAATGCATTTAAAGCTTGGTGATACCAATGAAATAAAGTTTCCTGAGCTGTATTTTCCAGATAGGGAATATGAATTTGAATATTCTGCTTTTGACCAATTCGATCCAGACGACCAATACGTTGCTCCAGAAGATCAGGATTAATGGGTAAATCAAATAAAACTATCTTATGAGCGAACTGAAAGTTTCTACCTTCACTGCCAATTTCTGAACAGACTAAAACAGGCGCACCATTTTCTGTATCCGCAAAAAAAGCCGCTGCTCGATCCCGTTCTATCAGGCTGAGTCCTTCATGAAAGACTGCAGCATAGAGACCATATTGTTTTTTTAAGGAATCTGCCAGCTCTATGGCTGTTTGAGCATTGGCTGTAATGATTAAAGTTTTATTATCACTGGTGGAGTTGGACTCTGCACGTTGTTCAAATAACCAGTTTCCTAACCACTGAACTCTGGGATCTATCTGTGTCCAACTAGTGGATAATTGTTCGGATAGTGCTTTGATTTGGTAAAGTTGTTCCGGAAATAGCACCAGTTTAGAAAAAGTTTGCTCAGAATCGTTCTGCCCTTGTAAACTGTCCTGTAAATGAAAGGATTGAGTAAATTGCTTTAATAATTGTTGATATTCCACTGGTAATTTTTGTGGATGGGCAAAGACTTTACGCTCTGGAAAACCTTTGATGGTTGCACGGGTATTTCTAAATAAAATACGGCCGGTACCATGGCGATCCAATAAATGCTCTATTAATTTTTCGTTATCAAGGGGAGACGTATGATTGAGTTCATCATTATATTCATCGCCTAAAATTATTTGTAGTTGTTTCTGCTGCTCATTATTAAATTCATTATTGGAAAGTAAAGTATCCATAATCTGTGCAATAGATTGATAATTATTTTCCTCGCTAATAAAAGTCTCTAAATTAGTAAAACGATCAGGATCCAATAAACGTAAACGGGCAAAATGACTGGCCACACCTAATTGTTCCGGTGTGGCCGTTAATAATAAAACTCCTTTCACCTGTTGGCTTAATTGTTCAACTAATTGATATTCATGACTGGATTGCTGTGCTGTCCATTTTAGATGATGGGCTTCATCAACCACCATGAGATCCCATTCACCAGCAAGAGCCTGTTGATAATAATTTTCATTGCTGCTTAAGAATTCCAGACTGCAAAGCACCAATTGTTCACTGAGAAAAGGATTTTCATTGTGTGATTCTGATAAATCATCCTCTAACTTCATTGCCTGACAACGTTTATTATCGAAAATACTAAACATCAGGTTAAAACGTCGTAACATTTCTACCAGCCATTGATGAATCAGACTTTCTGGCACAATAATTAAAACCCGTTGTGCCCGTTCATTAAGTAATTGATGGTGAATAATGAGACCGGCTTCAATGGTTTTTCCCAAACCGACTTCATCGGCTAATAAGACTCTTGGTGCATGACGGTTAGCCACTTCATGAGCAATATAAAGCTGATGAGGAATTAAACTGGTGCGGCAGCCGGTTAGGCCGGATAAGTCTGAGTTGGTGAGTTTATGTAGTTGTTGTAAGGTTTGATAACGTAGATCAAACCAGTGATTTTTATC
>JADFVK010000136.1 GCA_015222495.1 Pseudomonadota bacterium | reverse complement strand
ATTTTAATGTATCTATTTGAAACCTATCTCGATGATGATCAGTCTGAAATACCTAGTGCTGATAATATTCGTAATGAGCTTTCACGGATTGGGTTTGATGATTCAAATGTTGATAAATCCTTTAAATGGCTGGATGATTTATCTACATTGAAAGAATACAATTTCACTATTGAACAACTTGATAATAATAGTTTTCGAACTTTCAGTTCTATTGAAAGCAGTACATTTGACCAACAGGCTCAGGCTGTTCTCATTGAATTAGTCAATCTAAATATTCTCACTCCCACACAGCGTGAAATTATTATTGATAAAGCCTTAGCATTAGATATTGCCCCCATAAATCAGGAACAAATGAAATGGGTAGTACTCATGGTGTTATTTAATATGCCTGATTCAGCAGGCTCATTTACCTGGATACAAGATCTTCTCTACCAGGAATTTCCTACCATTCATTAGGGGCTATTGAGCTTCAGATATTAGACTATTTTGACAAGTAATAATCAACAAACAGATCAAGCATCTATCAATCATGCTATCCATATCCTCCAGCAAGGAGGAATTATTGCCTATCCAACTGAAGCTGTCTTTGGTTTGGGCTGTCTTGCAAATAAACCACAAAGCATAGAAAAATTACTCAAACTAAAACAACGCCCTATTGATAAGGGACTTATTCTTTTAGCTGCTGAGTTTTCTCAATTTAAAGATTATATTGAACCCCTGGATGATTCAGTACTTCATAAAATTCAATCCAGCTGGCCAGGTCCAACCACCTGGGTGGTTCCTGCACGACCAGAAACATCCCCGCTTATTCGTGGAAAATTTAACAGTATAGCAATACGAATCAGTGCACATCCCATTGTTCAGGCATTATGCCGACAATGCCAATCCCCTATTATTTCAACCAGTGCCAATATGAGTGGACAAAATATGACTTATAATACAGCACAAGTCAGACTGCAGTTTAAAGAGCAATTAGATTATATTTTGGAGGGAGCATTAGGCGATAGCCATAAGCCCAGTATTATCAAAGATGCCATAAGCAATAAAATAATTCGCAGCTAAAATTTAATTATTCGCTATAAAACAAAAAAAGCCCCAGCTTTTTTCAAAGCTGGGGCTTTTTTTCTACTGTAAAGAGTAGTAAGAGCTTACATCATACCGCCCATTCCACCCATACCGCCCATACCGCCGCCCATATCAGGCATACCACCAGCACCGCCTTCCTGAGGCATCTCACTGACCATTGCTTCAGTAGTCAACATTAGACCTGAAACAGAAGCAGCATGCTGTAGTGCAGAGCGTGTTACTTTAGCAGGATCCATGATACCCATCTCAATCATGTCACCATATACTGAAGTAGCAGCATTATAACCATAGTTACCAGTACCATCTTTCACATTGTTAACCACAACAGAGGCTTCATCACCTGCGTTCAGTGTAATCTGACGCATAGGCTCTTCCATTGCACGCTTGGCAATATCAACACCTACTTTTTGATCATGATTAATAGTATCTACGTCACCAATCGCCTGAAGTGCACGAATCAGAGCAACACCGCCACCTGGGACAACACCTTCTTCTACTGCCGCACGAGTTGCATGTAAAGCATCTTCAACACGTGCTTTCTTTTCTTTCATTTCAACTTCTGTGGCTGCACCTACTTTAATCACTGCAACACCACCAGCAAGTTTAGCAACACGTTCCTGAAGTTTTTCACGATCATAGTCTGAAGTAGTCTCTTCTACCTGACGACGAATCTGCTCAACACGTGAACCAATTTCTGCTTCATTACCTGCACCATCAATGATAGTGGTGTTTTCTTTACCAATCTGAACACGTTTTGCAGTACCCAGATCTTCTAAAGTAACGGCTTCAAGGCTCAGACCGACTTCTTCTGAAATCACAGTAGCACCAGTTAAAATGGCTAAATCTTGTAACATAGCCTTACGACGGTCACCAAATCCAGGTGCTTTAACTGCAGTCACTTTGACCACACCGCGCATATTATTTACAACTAAAGTGGCTAATGCTTCACCTTCAATGTCTTCAGCTACAATAAATAAAGGCTTGCCTGATTTAGCAACAGCTTCTAGTACTGGAAGTAAATCACGAATATTTGAAATCTTTTTGTCGTGTAATAAAATATAAGGACTATCTAAATCAGCGGTCATACTATCCTGATTATTAACGAAATAAGGGGATAAATAACCACGGTCAAACTGCATACCTTCCACAACATCTAATTCGTTATGTAGTGCAGTGCCTTCTTCAACGGTAATAACACCTTCTTTACCTACTTTTTCCATAGATTCAGCAATAATATTACCAATACTCTCATCAGAGTTAGCTGAGATAGAACCTACCTGACCAATAGCAGCAGAATCTTCACATGGCTTAGCCATCTTCTCAATTTCTATTACTGCAGCTGTTACAGCCTTATCAATACCACGCTTAAGATCCATTGGGTTCATACCAGCAGCAACCGCTTTTAAACCTTCGTTTAAAATGGATTGTGCTAATACAGTGGCTGTTGTTGTACCATCACCAGCAATATCAGAAGTTTGCGATGCAACTTCTTTCAACATCTGTGCACCCATATTTTCAAATTTATTTTCTAGTTCTATTTCTTTAGCCACTGAAACACCATCTTTAGTGATGGTAGGGGCACCAAAAGCTTTATCAAGAACAACATTACGTCCCTTTGGACCCAATGTAACTTTAACTGCATTTGCAAGTGTGTTCACACCGGCAATCATTAGATGACGTGCGTCATCTCCAAATTTAACATCCTTAGCTGGCATTTCTTATACCTCAATCATTTTATATTTTTAAATTGTGCGTTATGTAACTTAAGTTGACCTAATATTTATGAAACTTTATTCAACTATTTACTCAACAACGGCCAAAACATCTTCTTCACGCATAATTAACAGCGTTTCATCAGCAACTTTAACTTCGCTGCCGGAATACTTACCAAAAATGACTTTATCGCCAGTTTTGACTTCCATAGCAATTAAATCACCATTATTAGCTGCACGGCCATTACCAACAGCAACCACTTCACCTTCTGAAGGTTTTTCTGTAGCAGAATCCGGAATATAAATACCGCCGGCAGTTTTTGTTTCTTCTTCAAGACGACGCACAACGATGCGGTCACCTAGTGGACGAATGTTCACGTTTACATATCTCCTTAGAGGTTTATTTTTAATATTATGTTAGACAAGAGATTAAATTGGGACTAGGAATTTTTTTTCAAGTATTAATAAAAAAAAACCTTACAATTTAGCTACTATTTAGGCTATTCAGTCAGGATTAATAGTCAACCTTACGGCGTAAAGCTTTCTGCTGACCGCTTTTAGTTTTATTATCAACTCTACGACGTTTTGCGGCACGACTTGGTTGAGTGGCTCTGCGTTTTTTTTGCGTGACCATTGCTTTTTTTATCAAAGCAGCCAGTCTCAATAAAGCATCTTCGCGATTTTTTTCTTGTGTACGAAAACGTTGTGCCTTAATAATAATCACCCCATTATCGGTAATATGATGATCTTTAAAGCATAATAACTTTTCTTTATAAAACAAAGGAAGTGACGAGGTATTTATATTAAAACGACAATGTACCGCAGTTGAGACCTTATTGACATTCTGCCCACCAGAGCCCTGAGCACGAATAAAACTCAGCTCAATATCCTTCATCGATAAACTTATCTGATTAGAAATCTGTAGTGGATTGTTCTCTTTTTTATTCATTCTTTCTGTGTTTTATGACAATCTGTTCTCTTACCAAATAGGCAGGGGACATTATTAATTAAGTTTCGTATAAAAAATACAAATAATATCGCACAGATAATACCTGTCACTGAAGCTAAAATAAACTCACCATTCATATAAAAGGAAATAGTTAAAAAGCCACTGATGACAATAAATAATATACACATAGAAATTTCCTTTTTATATTTTGAATATTATATCACCTGAACCTTTTATCCTAGAGCATATTTTCATCTTTAAGGAAATCCACTAATAATTCTCCATGTGTTTCTATTTTTTCAACAGAGTCATGATCGGCCTCATCTATGATCAACAATTTACCATAAGTATTATTTTCTTGAATAGCATAGGCATCATCGATAGGCACGGTATTATCATGCGTACCATGTACTAATAATGTCGGTATGGTTAATTTCTTAATGGTATTAACCGGTGCAATTTCACTAAAGCGATGACCTATTATCCACTGAATATAGGCCAGTAAAATATTGATCAGCCATTGCGGCAAATGAAAACCCTGAAAATAACGTGTCATTAACCATTGCGGACTGCCAAAAGCAGAAATACTGATCACTGCACTGATATCCTGTCGCCTGGATGCACTATATAAAACAGCCCCGGCTCCTACTGAATGCCCTAATAATATAATTTTATCATTATAGGCAAGATGCTGCTGTGCATATTCAATAACAGCATCAATATCCTCAGCAAATCGTGGTAAAGCAGAATAAGTATCTCCAGCACTTTTACCATGACATCTGGAATCTAATAATAAGACATTCAAACCCGCCTGATAAAAAGTATTGGCTATGGGCAGCATCAGCTCAGAATTACTACCCCAGCCATGCATAATAATAATTAAGGGCGATGACTTCTGTGTGGCAAT
>JADFVK010000135.1 GCA_015222495.1 Pseudomonadota bacterium | reverse complement strand
GGAGTTAGTCTTATTAGTGCCCGTATTAAACCCCTAAGTTTACAACTCGCGAATCAAATTGCCGCTGGTGAAGTAGTTGAACGCCCGGCATCAGTAGTCAAAGAACTTTTAGAAAATGCCATAGATGCCCACGCTGATCAGATTGAAATCGATATCGATCGTGGTGGGAGTGCTTTGATTCGGATCAGCGATAATGGTGATGGCATTGATAAGGCAGATCTTTCACTGGCAGTAACACGGCATGCCACCAGTAAATTACATACGCTGCATGAATTAGAACAGGTGAATAGTCTGGGCTTTCGTGGCGAAGCTCTGGCCAGTATTTCTGCAGTATCAAAGCTGTCTTTAAAAAGTAAACCCCGGGAACAACAACAGGCATGGATGATAGATACTGGTACGGAGAGTGATTTTGCAGATTATTCTGCCGAGCCTGAGCCGACATCCTATCCTCAGGGCAGCAGTATTGAAGTACGGGATTTATTTTATAATACCCCGGCACGACGTAAATTTATGCGTACAGTAAAAACTGAATTCAGACATATTGATGAAATGGTTAAACGTATTGCTCTGAGTCAATTTAAGATTGCCTTTAAGCTCAGTCATAATAAAAAAATGCTGCGTCATCTACCCAAAGCAGTGACTGATAAAGCAATTAGGCAAAGAATCAGTAAGTTGTTCTCTCCTGAATTTTTATCTTGTGCTCACCAAGTGGATTATACTTCCAATCATTTTGTGGATATGGGCAGTTTGCGTCTTTGGGGATGGGTTAGCCAACCTGACTGGCATCGTAATCAATCAGATTGGCAGTATTTTTATGTCAATGGACGTTATATCAAAGATAAGTTGGTCAATCATGCTTTACGCCAGGCTTATCAGGAATTATTACCGGCTGATACCTATGCGGCTTATATCCTGTATTTGGAAATTGACCCACATCAGGTTGATGTAAATGTTCATCCAACCAAACATGAAGTGCGTTTTAGACAAACACGTATTGTCCATGATTTTATTTATAGTGCTTTAAAACAAACTCAGATGCCCCAGGAAACTACGATATCAAGTGATGCTTCTATTAATCCTAGTATAGAGCAGCATGAAAATAATAATTCTATAAACTATATGCAGGGAAATTTTATAGCTACACAGCAACAAAATCTAAACCAAAATTCCTATACAAATGGTCAGCCAAAATATCCATTCAATAAACCATCACCCATTAGTCAAAGACAGGTTGCTGAACAATTAGACGGGATGCAGCAATTATATCAGGCTAAAGTAGAAACACCTCAAAGTTGTTTTTTTGGCCAAACATTGGGTTGTTTTATTCCCTCTTATTTGTTTAGCCAGAATCAGAAAAATAATAGCCATAAGCCAATAAACTTACCTACTGTCGCTTTGCAAACATCTTCACCTGCAAATAAGACAGTTGATAAGTTTATGTTTGATAAGAGCATAAATGAAGAGAAGTTATTTGTTATTAATATTAATAAGGCACAGCAATTTTTACTCCAACAACTTTTTCAAAAAGAGAAAACAAGTCCCTTATTAATTCCTCAGTCATTAGTTTTAGAAAAACAGGCTATGAAGTGTTTACGGGATAATCAGGATAGTCTTAAAGAATGGGGCTTGGAATTTAGTCAATTAGGAACAGATACAATACTTATCAGAAGTTTGCCATTTTTGTGTGATATTCCTGCTTGTGAAATCAATATAAATGCTTTTGTCACTTTGCTTATAAAAGAAATAAAATCTGTATCAGAAGTTGATCTTGCAGTGATTTTTTTGCAAAGTCTGGCCACTGCATTAGTAAGTAAAACAATGCAAATAACAGAACAACAGCAACTATTGAACTTATTATCAAATCAAATTAATGCTTCTGATAGCTTTATAAAAAATCAGTCCATCTGGATTGTTTTAAATACAAAACAATTAGATAAAATGCTGGGGAACAATTATTTATGAAACAGCAAAAGCCAAGCGCTGTTTTCATCATGGGGCCCACTGCTTCAGGAAAAACTGATCTGGCCATTGAGTTAGTTCAACATCATCCATTTGAAATTATCAGTGTTGACTCTGCCTTAATTTATAAGGGCATGGATATTGGCACGGCAAAACCTAGTGATGAAGAACTTTCTATAGCACCTCATCGCTTGATCAATATTATAGATCCAGCAGAATCCTATTCTACAGCTCGCTTTAGAAATGAAGCTCTGCAAGCCATGCAGGAAATTCATGCACAGAACAAAATTCCCTTATTAGTCGGTGGTACGATGCTTTATCATCGTAGTTTACTTTATGGCTTATCGGAATTGCCCAAGGCCAATGATGAAATTCGACAAAAACTGGAACAACAGGCTCAATTAGAAGGTGCAGCGTTTATGCACCAACGCTTGATGGAAGTTGATCCCATTGCTGCACAGCGGATTCATCCCAATGATCCCCAACGAGTACAAAGAGCATTGGAAGTATATGAAATTACAGGTAAAAGCATGACTCAATTACAGCAAGAAAGTCAGGCACAAGCCTTGCCCTGGGATACTTATAAAATTGTTATTGCTCCTAATTCCCGTGATTTATTGCGTGAACGCATTGCGATTCGTTTTAAGCAAATGATTAAACAGGGTTTTATTGAAGAAGTTGAAGCTTTATTTAAGCGCAGTGATCTGGATTTATCATTACCCTCGATGCGAGCTGTGGGCTATCGTCAGGTATGGGAATATCTGCAAGGAAAAACAACTAAGGAACAAATGATTGAGCAGGGGATCACCATTACTAGACAATTTGCCAAACGCCAAATGACCTGGTTACGCCGTGAAAAAGATGCCTTATGGATTGCCACAGAGGACAAGGATATCTATAATCAGGCAGAACAGTATCTTAAACAATTAATATAGCTAATCAAACAGGATGTTAGAAATGAAACAATATCAGTCTTATAAATGTAATGCTTGCGGCAATGTAGTGGAAGTACAAAATGTAGGTGGTGGAACTTTGTCATGCTGTGGCAATGACATGGAAATGGTGACTGATAATTTAACCCTGGTTAATCTAATGAAAGCCTTTGCCGGTGAGTCTCAGGCAAGGAATAAATATGAATATTTTGCAAAAGTTGCGCAAAAAGAAGGTTATAGAGATATTGCAGAGCATTTTCAAAGAGCAGCTAATAATGAAAAAGTTCACGCTAAATTAGAGCTGGCATTGAATAATAGAATGATCAATGGCAATGATGAAAGTTTTGCCAATACTATAGAAAATCTAAAACTAGCCATTGCGGGCGAAAGTTATGAAAATGTAACTATGTATCCTGATTTTGCTGCAGTGGCGAAAGAAGAAGGGCATAAAGAAGCTGAAATACTGTTTAAGGGTATTGGGAAAATTGAAGTTGAACACGAAAATATGTTCCAAATGCTATTAGATCGTCTTGAAGCCGAGGCTGAATTTACCAGTGATGATGAAAATGAAGCCTGGATTTGTGAGGTTTGCGGTCATGT